>NZ_JAUBTU010000096.1:0-27282 GCF_036705085.1 Microcoleus sp. B6-A1 | reverse complement strand
GGTGGATGGTGCGGGTTCGTTGATGGATTTAGCGGGGGATATTGCTAAGGTTTACCCGTTTGGGTTTTTGAGAGCAACCGGGTTTATCAAAAAGTTTGTGGGTTGGGCGTCCCGCCCGTCCAAAAAAGACGGGCGGGACGCCCATCCCACAAACTTGTGGAAGTTATTTAATTCTCATTCGTTAACTTCAACCATCCCAAAAACTTCCCCTATAACCAACCGAGTTCCATTCGCAAAATCCACCCCAGACTGCACCTTTTTCCCTGCCAACTGCACCTCCCGCAACAATAATAAACCATCACCGGTTTGGACGATCGCCCCCAACCCCTTCACAACCTTGACAACTTCCCCATTTGCGCCCGACAACTGATCCAAAACAGGCCATTCGCGTTCCAAAACCCTCAAATCTGGTGGTAATTGCAGCCAATATTCCGGCCCGACGGGCACAGTAGCTATCACCTTCAGAGAATTGCCACGAAAAGTCGTCGTGCAATCCGGGAAAAAGCCCCTAACTTGATTGTGAAGGTCGATCGCACTTTTCGACCAATCCAGCACATAATCCGCACTCTTAATCATCGGTGCGTAAGTCGCCTCAGCATCATCTTGAACAACAGCTTTAACCTTATCGTCTCTCAATTTTACCAAAGTTTCTATCAACAAATCCGCCCCAACTTCCGCCAACCTATCCGCCAAAGAATCAGCATTATCCAACAGCGAAATACCAGCAAAAGCCTTCAACAGCATCGCCCCAGTATCCATCCCAGCATCCATCAGCATAGTAGTAATTCCTGTTGTCTTTTCCCCGTCAAAAAGACAGCGCTGAATCGGCGCCGCACCGCGATACTTCGGCAAAATTGAACCGTGAACGTTAACGCAAGCCAAACTAGGAATATCCAGAATTTCTTGAGACAGAATTTGGCCGTAAGCCACCACCACAAAAACATCCGCCTCCGCTTCCCGCAACTTAGCAAGCGTTTCAGAATCCTTCTTAATGCGGCGCGGCTGCCAAACCGGGAGACTGTGATTTAAAGCCACATCTTTTACAGGTGAAGGCATCAATTGATTCCCTCTTCCTCGACGTTTGTCCGGCTGAGTCACCACACCCACAACCTCAAATTCTGGGTGACTCAGCAAACTGGATAAAGTAGGAACAGCAAAATCGGGAGTGCCAAAAAAAACAATTTTCATAGAGTTTTACTTATTTTGTACAATAATAACAACAAAACTACGCCATTAATTCATCCACCGCCACCCTAAATCCTGCCAAAACAACCTGAGTTGTCGCCACCTCACCAGGCTTGAACAAAACCACCTGACTTTGAGTAATTACTAACACCCAACTACTCTTAGGAAACAGCAGCCAAACTTCCAAACATCCCGATTCTAAATACTCCTGTGCCTTAGCAAAAACATCATCAGCAAGCAAAATCGCTAGGCGAAACAATCTCAGCTAGCAGCGGAAAACTCTGGGGCAAAACTGAAAACTCCCCAACTTGCGCCAACTGTTCAGGAGTAATATAAGATACATCGGGTATTCGCCCTTTTTTCATAGTTTGACAAGTAACTTCCACATAAACCTCGCCCCCTTGGCCGCTTGAGATCATGTAACTTCTCCAGTAATAATCTAGCTTTGATTGAATGCGGCGAGTTTTTGCAGTCATTCCCGGTTTCCCCACTACTTCTCCATTTACAAATTCTACAGGATGTTTGACTATAACTTTACCGTCCGCCCACTCCGTCCCGTCAGGAGGATTTTGCATCCATTCTTCCAAAGTTAAATCTAACTGTTCTACACTAGGAATTATCATCGGATTTACAGTTTTTAGTGTTCATCTCAATCTTATCATATCTGTCAGAGCATGGGAAGCCCGTCGAATCTCCTGCTGAAACTCAGCCGCAGCTTATTTGCCGACACCGCAGAACAAGAAAAATTTATTCATGCCGTCACCAATCCCCAAGCTTTTAATCCTGCCATCTTGTGGGTGCAACCAAAACCAACAGAAAACCCATTTAATCTCGAAATTCCAGTTTCTTGGCAACCCGAATTTGTAGATAGACTAGCCTTAGAATCCCAGCCGGGAAAACATTCCTTACATCAAGCAGGACATTACTACTGTCTCGACTTTTCCTCAATCTTCGCCGCCTCCACGCTGTTAACAATACCCCCGCCAATCAAACTAATCTTAGATATGTGCGCCGCCCCCGGAGGAAAAAGTATATTTGCCTGGAAAACATTAAACCCAGAATTGCTGTTGTGCAACGAAGTCATAGGCAAACGCATGGGAATGCTGATCTCTAATTTAAGACGCTGCCGAATTAACCCATCCGCCGCCGCCAACGTCGATTCAAAAATACTTGCCGAAAAGATACCACAAACTGCTAATTTAGTAATAGTAGATGCTCCTTGTACTGGTCAATCACTCTTAGCAAAAGGAGACAAAGCACCCGGCTGCTTTCATCATGTCACCATCAACAGCAATGCCAACCGCCAAAAAAGAATTTTAGCCAATTCTGCTAAAATTGTAGCGCCCCAAGGTTATCTTGCATACATGACCTGCACTTATTCAACCGCAGAAAATGAACAAGTCAGCGAATGGCTGTTAAGCAAATTCCCCGAATTTGGGCCAGTCACTGTTCCTCATTTAGAAAAATATCGATCGCACCTGACAGAAATTTCTTGCTATCGGATGTGGCCGCAAGATAGACTAGGAGCAGGAGCTTTCACCGTTTTGTTTCAAAACACCTCGGATGGAGAGAGAAATCAGCTACCTGCAGATTTTCGAGATTTAGCTCGTTTTACCAACCTCTCACTATCCGCGTTCATCGGCGGTTAAAAAAATCTTCTTCCCTGAATCCAACTAACAAATGATTTTATCCCAATTATCCAAAGCAATTAAAAAGCCACTCAAACTAGCGCTCGGCATTTTACTTACCTTAAATCTGCTAATATTAAGCGGCTGTCAAAACAGCACAACACCCGCATCAAAAAACGGCGAACCACTCGAACTCACACTGTGGCACGGCATCAATCCCCCCCCAAACCGCGACGTATTTCAAACCCTCACAGACCAATTCAACAAAACGCATCCCAACATCCAGATCAAACCAGTTTACATCGGTCAGCCCGACCAACAACTCCCAAAAATACTCACAGCAATAGTTGGAAATGCACCGCCGGATGTGCTGTGGAATGGCCCCTCAATTGCAGGAAAACTAGCAGAACTCGACGCAATTGAACCCTTAGAAAACTGGCTCGACAAATCGCCCCGGAAAGCCGAAATCGACCCGGCCCTCTTCGAGTCAATGGAACTTGGCGGACACACTTGGTCAGTTCCCCTAGGCACAAACAACGTCGCCATATTTTACCGTCCCAGCTTATTTGCAGCAGCAGGAATCAAAAAAGTGCCGCAGAATTGGGCCCAATTAAAGCAAGTAGCCCGATCGCTCACCCGAGATACCAACGGAGACGGCCGCACAGATCAACACGGCATAGTGCTCCCCCTAGGCAAAGGAGAATGGACAGTATTTACCTGGCTGCCATTCATGTTCAGCGCAGGCGGCGAATTCAAAGGCGAAATACCTCAAAGTCCTGTACCCCAAATAGATAATCCCGGTTCTCACGCTGCCTTAGAATTGTGGAGCGACTTGTTAAAAGAAGGTTCAGCAATATTGTCAGCACCCGAACGCGGTTACGAACTCGACAATTTCATCGCCGGGAAAGTGGCCATGCAAATCACCGGGCCGTGGACGCTAGCACAGTTGCAGCAAAGCGCGATCGACTACGCAGCAATGCCTTTACCGCTCCTCAAACGCCCTGCAGCCGTCGTCGGGGGTGAAAACCTATTTTTAATGAAAACCTCGCCAGAACGAGAGCGAGCAGCCCTAGTATTCTTAGAATACGTTATAGGTGAAGAATTCCAAACAGCATGGGCATTGGGAACAGGTTACTTACCCATTAACTTAAAATCGAGACAGAGCCAAGCTTATCAAAGCTTTGTGGAAAAAAACCCTGTTTTGCGAGTATTTTTAGAACAAATGAACTCAGCCAGAGCGCGACCCATTATATCAGGTTACTCCCGCCTGTCAGAAAACCTCGGTCGCGCCATAGAGGCAACCCTTCTCGGCGGCAACCCCCAAGATGCCCTTAAAGAATCTCAAGAGCGTTTGACACTAACCTTAGATATTGCAACAGCCAAAGAGAAATAGACCAGAAAAAATATTTTTATTAGCTGTAAATTATCCGCTTTCACTGTATTCGATCGCCAGACTTGAAGCGTCGATTAATTGGTTAAAAATCTAGTGAAAATCACTACCGCCTGCACTTCTAATCAGAAACCGTGTTTCGGGCCCCAAACTTACCTAAAAGCAGAGATTTTACGTCGCGTTTATGGGTATTTTAGGTATTTTAGGTATTTTAGGTATTATTGAGCATGGTGCAAAATGTTAGGGTGAATAGAGTTACGATCGCCCGACACAAAAAGACACCCACTGTCGCTCGGTAATAAATTTTTAACAAAAACCAAAAATTTACAAACCAATTGCTTAGCCATTAGAGATATATTTACAAAAAAGCGCTCCTCTCGAAATTCATGGGCAGATTTGATCCAACAAAAAAACCGAACCCTCAACGGCACCACAAAAAGTTAGCTCAAACGCTTCTCCCACTACCTACCACTCATGACCTACCATCACCTAATAGAAACATTTTCTCTACCCTGTGCCTGTCCCGTGCCACATACTGAGACCCCAACAACCGTCCACCTTTTCCCCAAACGACCATGCAGACAAAGTTCCTTAACGCAATCAAAGGACATTCCTGGCGGTACTTCCTCGCAGTAGGCGCGATCGCCCTGGTCTACTATTGGGCGTCGCAATTCGCCATTTCCAGCCTCACCCTCAGTTCAGAAATTTACCCGATGTGGCCGGCAGCAGGAATTGCCCAAGCAGCCCTGCTGCTGTTCGGGCGGCAACTGTGGCCGGGAATCGCGATCGGAGGCTTCCTGTTCAGCATGAGCGTACCGTCGGCCAACATCGGCACGGCATTGATCTCGGCAGGCGCCAGAACCCTGCAAGCGTGGACGGGAACTTATCTACTCCAGGGCATTAACTTTAGCGCCGGGCTCGATCGGCTCAAAGACGTTTTAGGAATAGTCGGACTAGCAGCCTTGGGATCTACCCTAATCAACTCCACCATCGGCAGCATCCTCGTAGGCCTGACCGGTTTATCTAGCTGGAGCAATTTTGGCACGATTTGGGGGACTTGGTGGGTAGGAGACGCTATGGGAATTTTGCTCGTCGCCCCGCTGCTGCTGACGTGGCAACAATTGCCCAAAGTCCCCACCCATCGCAAACAGATAGCTGAACGAGCGATTTGGCTGCTGCTGCTACTCGCAGTCGGCTGGCTCGTCTTTTGCTCCCGCACCCGCGCCGCCTACGCCCGCTATCCCCTCGAATACTTACCATTTCCCCTAGTAGTTTGGGCTGCCTTTCGATTCGGTCAACGCTACACCGCCCTCTCCAACTTCATCCTCTGCGGCTTCGCCATCTGGGGTATCGCCCGAGGCAGCGGCCCCTTCCTCAAACACGCCAGCAGTATCCCCCAAGCACTGTTATCCCTGCAAGCCTTCATCGCCGTCATCGCCGTCACCGGCTTAGTCTTAGCTGCCACCGTGGCCGAACGCCACCAAGCAGAAGCCTCCCTGCGCGCCAGCGAAGCCAGCCTCGCTAACGCCCAACGCATCGCCCAGCTAGGCAACTGGGACTTAGACCGCAACGCCCAGCAATTGCGGTGGTCAGAGGAAATTTACCGCATCTTGGGAGAGAAACCGGGAACTTTTGAACCCAGCCTGGAAGCCTTCTTGGAATACGTGCACCCGGAAGACAGAGAATTAGTCAGAACCTCGATCGAAGCCGCTTTATTTCAGCAACAGCCTTACAGCATCGACTACAGGCTCATACTGCCCGACGGTAGCAACCGCACAGTCTACGAACAAGCCGATGTCACCTCCCTCTACATCACCAGCACCGTCCAAGACATCACAGACAGAAAGCAAGCCGAAGCCGCCCTGCGTTCTTCAGAAGAAAGATTTTCCAAGGCCTTTCACGCCTCCCCAGTCGGGATCAGCATCTGCACCCTCACAGATGGATGCTTCCTCGATGCCAACGAAAGCTTTTTGCGCTCCGGGGGCTGGCTGCGGCACGAATTTATCGGCCGCACTCCCAGCGACTTAGGAATGTTGGTCAATTCAGAAGACGGGGGGCGGCTCGCCCAGATTTTGCAATCACAAAATTCGCTCAGCAACCAAGAAATCAAAATTCGCACCAAAGCCGGCGAAGTGCGCGACTGGCTGCTGTCAGTGGAACTCATCCACCTCGGCAGCACTCAGTGCGTTTTAATCATGACCACCGACATCACCGAACGCTTGCGTTCCGAAGAATTCCGCCGGGCCGCATTAGCCGCCGAAGCTGCAAATAGATCCAAAAGCATTTTTCTCGCCAACATGAGTCATGAACTCAGAACCCCCCTCAACGCCATCATCGGCTACAGCGAGCTCCTGCAAGAAGACGCCCGAGACCTTGGTGCCGAAGAGTTCATCGACGACCTCCAGAGAATTAACACGGCCGGCCAGCACCTACTCGCGCTGATTAAACATATTCTCGACTTGACCAAAATTGAAGCAGGCCGCATCGACTTCGACCTCGAAACCTTCACCATTTCAACTCTGGTTGAGGAAGTAGTGGCCACGATCGCGCCGATGGCACACAAAAATAGCAATATCCTAGAAATACAATGCCCCGAGGATATTGGGTCGATGCACACCGACAAAACTAAACTCCGGCAGTCTCTGCTCAACCTCCTCAGCAATGCCGCAAAATTTACTTGCTCCGGCGCGATTACCTTCGCCGTTACCCGATCCGTCGAAATCCCCGCCGACCCTGCAAAGAAAGGCAAAAAACTTGGAGCGTATAGAGGAGGTGGCCAAGCTGAAAATAGCTTGTCTCTCTTATCTTCCGCTCAAGATTGGATCATTTTTACGGTCACAGATACCGGCATTGGCATGACTCCCGAACAGTTAGCCAGAATCTTTGAGCCTTTCACCCAAGCCGATTCCTCAACTACTAAGAAGTACGGTGGCACTGGTTTGGGGCTGACGATTACTAAGAAATTCTGCGAAATGATGGGCGGAGACATTACCGCATTCAGCGAGGAGGACAAAGGTTCTACCTTTACCATTCGGCTGCCAGCTATTTTCACCGACCTTTCGATCTCAACCGAAAAGTCTGACCAATAATATTTTTTTACAGTTATTTTGATGCCTGTAAATTTTATTGGCCTCCGCAGTTTGCTGATTATTCCGCTAGCAGATAGGGAGATTTGGCCATAATTTATCACATTAAAAACGCTGTTAATTTAGTAGGTTTTTCTAACATAGAGTAATCTTAAATGACTCGGATTTTTTTTACCCCACCCCAACCCTTCCCGATCCCGCTCGATCGGGAGTAATAAATTCACAAATGATGTAGGATTGCTATAGAAGTAGAAGATGAGGGCGAGTTAGATAACCAGAATTCATTTATGAGTAAATACGAAAAGTCCTGAAATCGTTTCCGCTGGCATGGGAATAAGAATTTTTCCTGGCCAGTACCCTCGTCCGCGATCGTTTTTTGGCTGCCACCTAGTTTTTGAGGCTAAGTTCACTTGATAAATACTCCGAACAGTTTTTCTATGGCCCAAGGGCTTATTCTCGCTTGACTTTGATCGACTGTGGATAATTAAATCAATGTCAGATCCACCCCGGTCTTGCATTGAATTCGACTTTTTTATGTTTTTATGATCCTTGTCCTGTAAACCTTGTAGTGTCGTTACCACAACTTTCCTGAGTATTGACTTGATAAGATGATATTATTATTATTTTTGAGCGTGCTGCCGACATTCAGAGGATTAGTTGGTTGACAACCCTTAAAAGTTCTGATAATTAATATAACTAGCGCAGTTTGAAAGATTTTGGAGAGCAGAGATGATCCCTCGGCTTCTCAAGAAAACCTGTTATAGACTTCGATCGCGTACTTTTCCCCTAACCGTATACCTACATATATATACTATTAATTAAAAAGATATACTGTAGAAAGTTGCCTACAAAGCGCCAGAAAATATGCACCCCCACCTCCAGCGCCAACTCGAACAGCTCGGTTTAGTCGGCGAGTCTCCCCCTCCCACTGCTGAGCAGTGGCAGCTTTTATTAGAGCAGGTAAGTTGTAGCTATGACGGAGCTCTGAGTCAGCAAGAACTTCAGCAGCAGGATGGCTTGAACTCGGAGACGGTGGCTCTCAAGGATTTAACTGACTCGCCCCAGTCCCCTCAAGACTCTCCAACAGCTTCAGAATTCGATCGACTGCGGGCGAGTGTCAACAGTTGGGGAGCGGGATTGTGTATCCTTGACGCAAAGGGCTGTGTAATCTCGGTGAATCCAGAGGCCGAACGCTTGCTGGGGTGGCGAGAGTCGGAACTTGCAGGCGTTTCCCTGCTAGAGCGCATCGGGAAGCAAAACAAAGGCAACAAATCCCAAGTTTTGACGGCTCCGAAACAGTCGCCCAGCAAGAGTGAAGATAGGCCGATCGCACCTACACTAGATTTACAACAGGCGATCGCTTCCGGTCAACCTTGCAACAATTGGGACGACGAGTTTTTGTGTCGCGACGGCAAGATTTTACCAGTTTCCTATTTTTTTCATCCTGCAGTAGAGGGCAGAGAAATATCAGTCTTGGTGTTTTTTGACATTTTTGACATTGACATTAGAGAACACAAGCAATCGCTCTCGATACTGCAAGCAGTTCTAAAATCTACAGATGCAGGAATTCTGGCGGTTGACAGAAACAGCAATATATGTAATTATAATCAGAAATTTCTAGAGATGTGGGGTTTGTCCGCCAGCCAAGGAAACTTGAGCCGATCGACCTTCGGCACAGTCAAAAAAACGATCGAAACAGGATTCCCCTTCGACAGGGAACAATTAAAAGACCCGCAAGGATTTCTCCAAAACGTGCTCAAAGTGTCTGCAGATTCAGATACTCAAATCAGCGAATTATTAGAATTTAAAGACGGAAGAATTATTGAATTAAATTCGTTGCCCTCAAAAGTTGGAGCGAAAACAATCGGTAGAGTCTGGAGCTTTCGAGACTTTACCGAACTCAAAAAAGTAGAACAATCTTTGCAGTATCGAATAGAAGTCGCTCAGTTGATTGCCCGTTTGTCAACCCATTTCATCAGCCAGCCCTTATCAGAAATAGACAAAGGCATCGATCAAACCCTGGAAGCGATCGCCACATTGAGCGGGTTTGACCGCAGTTACATCTACCTGTTATCATTCGACAAAACCCGCGCCGACAAAACCTACGAGTGGTGCGGCGAAAGCATTCCGGCAGTCAAAAACAGCACCGACAAACCAATAGACATCGCACAAATCCCTTGGATTGCAGAAAAGCTCGATCGCGCCGAATGCCTCTCTATTCCAGAAATTGGCGAACTCCCGCCCTCAGCAATCGCCGAAATTGCCTATTTTATCGGTCAAAATCCAGCCCAATTCCAGACAGACTCCCCATCCCAAACAGTCAATCAAACAGCAATCGCCTCAATACCTGCAATGGGCGCTTCCCTAAATAATTTAGAATCACAAAAACCGCTAAAAAATATCCAATCGCTGATAATTATTCCCCTAATTGGTTGTAGTAAAAACCTAGTAGGATTTCTCGGATTCGAGGGCTTAAAGCAAACAGCAGGTCGAGCAACCGAAATATCCACACAGCTAAAAATGGTAGGAGAAATGCTCGCCAATGTCCTAGAGCGCAAGCGAGCAGAAGCAGCCTTGAGACAATCCGAAACAAAATACCGCAGCATCTTTGAAAACGCAGTCGAAGGCATATTCCAGACAACGCCGACCGGGTACTACCTCAGCGGCAATAGCGCACTAGCTCGAATTTACGGCTACGAATCCAGTACCCAAATGCTCGCCGAACTCACCGATATCAACCGTCAATTTTACGTTAACCCCAATCGGCGCGCCGAGTTTATAGCCCTATTGGGCGCGCGCCGCCAAGTGGCAAAATTTGAATCCCAAATATACCGCCGAGACGGTAGCACGATATGGATTTCTGAAAACGCCCGCAGCATCTGCGACGAAAACGGCAGGGTTTTGTACTACGAAGGCACAGTCCAAGACATCACCGATCGCAAACAGGCAGAATCCGCCATGCAGTTGGCCCTAGAAGCAGCAGAATCAGCCAACCGGGCAAAAAGCACATTTCTCGCCAACATGAGCCACGAACTTCGCACACCCCTCAATGCCATCATCGGCTACAGCGAAATGCTCCAAGAAGAAGCCGAAGAATTGGGCGATGAAGCTTTCGTCCCCGACCTCGAAAAAATCTGCAGCGCCGGCAAACACCTGCTGTCCATGATTGACGACATCCTAGATATTTCTAAAATTGAAGCAGGCCGAATGGATCTCTACTTAGAAACCTTCGACATCCATAGCTTAATTGAAAGTGCTGTTGCCACGGCAAGGCCGCTGGTAGAGAAAAACGGTAATACCCTAGAAGTGTACTGTCCAGACAACCTCGACACCATGCACGCGGACATGACCAAAGTGCGGCAAGTGCTGCTTAACTTGCTCAGCAACGCTGCCAAATTCACACAAAACGGGAGAATTGCGATCGGAGTGGAAAGAATTAAAAATGAACAATTAAAAATGAAAAATCAAGAGGAATCTTCCCAAATTTTAATTTCCAACTCCGAATTTTTAAGTTTCCGCGTCGCCGACACCGGCATCGGCATGACACAAGAGCAATTGGAGCGAGTTTTCCAACCTTTCACCCAAGCTGATGCCTCGACTACCCGCGAGTACGGTGGCACCGGTTTGGGACTAGCAATCAGCCAGCGCTTCTGTCAGATGATGGGTGGCAGCATTGAGGTCAGCAGCACCTTGGGCTCCGGCACCACTTTCACCGTGATCTTGCCCAGCGCCATCAAACAGCCGGAAATCCCCAACAAAGTCCACGACAGCACTAGCCCTCTGGACGCCCCCGCGGTCGGCACGGTGCTGGTAGTGGACGACGACCCGATCTCGCGGGATTTAATCCAGCGCACCCTCAGTCGCCAAGGACTGCACGTAGAAGTCGCCGGCGGTGGCGAGCAAGCTCTCCGGCTCGCTAAGCAACTACGGCCAGACGCCATTACCCTGGATGTGATCATGCCCGGAATGGACGGCTGGGCGGTACTTTCAGCGCTGAAGGCAGATCCTGACCTTGCCGAAATTCCCGTAATCCTGCTATCCTTTGTGGGCAACAAAAGCCTCGGCTTTGCATTGGGTGCCTCGGACTACCTCACCAAACCAGTGGACGGCAAACGGCTGGCTGCCTTGTTGAACAAGTACCGACGCGACCAAGACGGCGTTGCAAGTAACAATTTGACCTGTCAGATTCTAATTGTGGAAGACGACGTTGCCACGCGCGAAATACTGCGATGCGTACTAGAAACACAAGGCTGGGCAGTAACGGAAGCTGATAGCGGACGCGCTGCTCTCGATCGGCTAAAAGTTGCTCGCCCGCACCTGATATTACTGGATTTGATGTTGCCAGAAATGGATGGTTTTGAGTTGATCGGGGAAATTCGTAAATCCCATTCGGGAGATCCTATACCGATTGTTGTGATCACGGGGAAAAACTTGACACCTGCAGAAAGCCAGCAGCTAAACGGCTACGTCGAGCGGGTACTACAAAAGGGAGTCTACAGTTGCGATACTTTGTTGCACGATGTTCGCTCTATAGTAAATGACAGGTTCGATCGCAGGTACGACTCGAAAGGCAAGGAGAACACCAATGGCTAAAATCCTGTTGGTCGAAGATAACGAAATGAATAGGGATATGCTTTCCAGGCGTCTGGCCCGCAAGGGACATGAGGTCTTTATTGCTGTTGACGGTGCTGAGGGAGTGTCGATGGCGCTCGCGAAAGTACCGGATTTGATTCTGATGGATATGAGTCTGCCGGTTCTCGACGGGTGGCAAGCAACGCAGCAAATTAAGGCGGCTCCTGAAACTAGCAGGATTCCGGTGATTGCGCTGACGGCTCACGCAATGGCGGGCGATCGTGAAAAGTGTCTTGCTGCAGGCTGCAATGACTATGACACTAAACCGGTCGAGTTTCCCCGACTTTTGGGTAAAATTGAAACTCTTCTGAAAGAGGCCCTGACATGAAAGGTGACGAGGGCAGCGTGCTGGTTGTTGACGACAATGAGGTAAACCGCGATTTGCTGGCCCGCCGACTTCAGCGTCAAGGCCATGTGGTGACTGTTGCTGAAGATGGTCTGCAAGCTCTGGAAATGTTGCGAAGCGTTCCTTTTGATTTGGTTCTGCTAGACATTATGATGCCGCAAATGAACGGCTATCAGGTACTCGAAAGTCTGAAGGCGGACGAGAATTTGCGCTACATCCCGGTGATTATGATTTCGGCGGTGGACGATATCGACAGTATCGTTCGGTGTATAGAGTTGGGGGCGGAGGATTATCTTTCTAAACCGTTCAATCCGGTATTGCTCAAGGCTCGGATTAGCGCTTGTCTGGAAAAGAAGCGGCTGCGAGATAAGGAACAGGCCTATTTACATGAGTTGGCTCAGGAAAAGGAAAAGTCCGAGCGTTTGCTGTTAAATATTTTACCGAAGGCGATCGCACAGCGCCTGAAACACGGGGAAATTACGATCGCAGACAGTTTCGCTGAGGTAACAGTGATGTTTGCCGATTTGGTCGGTTTTACTAAGCTTTCGGCTCATTTATCGCCGGCCCAATTGGTGGAGTTGCTCAACGAAATTTTTTCGGCTTTTGACGAGTTGGCCGAGCGCTACGGACTTGAGAAAATTAAGACGATCGGCGATGCTTATATGGTGGTTGGCGGTTTGCCGACGCCCAGCGAGGATCACGCCGAGTCGATCGCGGAAATGGCGCTGGAAATTCAAGCAGCAATGACTAAGATGCGTACCAAGGGAGGTCAGCCGCTCAGCATTCGCATCGGCATCCACACAGGCCCGGTGGAAGCTGGGGTAATCGGTACTAAAAAATTTACTTACGATTTGTGGGGAGATACGGTAAATACAGCTTCCCGGATGGAATCTCAAGGCGTCCCCGGCAGCATTCAGGTGACAGTTGCTACCTACGAGCGCTTGCGGGGTAAGTACGTTTTTGAGGAGCGCGGCGTGATTCCAGTGAAGGGGAAAGGCGATATGATGACTTATCTGCTTGTGGCCCGAAACGCTTAATTAATCATTGGGCATTGGGCATCGGGTATCGGTAACTAATATCCACAGTCAACAGTCAACAGTCAACAGTCAACAAATCATCAAATGAGCGTAAATTCTAATCTCTTAATGTACGCCCAATGGGCGGGAATTCTGACAGTAGCTTTGGCTATTTTAACAGTTATAGCATTTATCTTCAAATGGGGTTTTCGCTTCCGATTGGTAGGAGTGACAAGCTTTATGGGAGTAATTGCTGCGAGTATATTTGGTCTGGGTTTGGGACTGTTTTCCCGCACAGAAATTCCCGGTGCGGTGCGCTATTCTTTAGTTTACGATACTGGCGGCGCTCAAACAGTAGTTACTGTGCCACCTACGATCACCGAATCAGAATTAGAAGCAACGATGCGGCAAGCGGCTGCGGATTTGTATTCTCCAGGGCGCTCTGGGCGGGGCAGAGACTACATGACCATCCGGGTTCGTACAGTGGTACATCCTGAACCTGGGCTGTCGCAGCCGCTGTTTTTGGGCGAGGTGAGGCGATCGATCGCGACTCGTTATGATGACAAAATGGCGATCGAAATCTTCCCCGAAAAAGTTGCTATTCTGAAAAAATATCAAGCTTAAAAGTAGTGATTGTTGGGTGCGCCATCTGCACCCAGCCTTTTGCATAGATTCGATCGCTCTTATTATAATTATCTGGGTTTATCCGTGTTAATCTGCCTTAAATCTGCGGTTGAGCCTATAAAAAACCAAAAATACTAAAAAAAATTTATGACTCAAAATACAGAACAACTACTAACAGACCTCACCGATGCCTTTAACCCATTTTATCCATTACCAGCAGGCGACCCGCAATATGTTGACTGTCAAGAAGTGCGAGGAGATGACAATATTACTCTAGACTTGGGCCGCAACATTCAGCGTTCCAAACAGATGACTTATCAGTTATACGCCGGACATCGGGGGGCGGGAAAGTCAACCGAATTGCTGCGCCTAGAGGATCATCTAAAAAAACAAGGTTATTTCGTCGTTTATTTTGCTGCTGACGAACAAGATATCAATCCCGAAGATACAGAATATACAGATATTTTGCTCGCTTGCACCAGGCACTTTTTAGAAGCAATTAAAGATGCTGACCCAAAACCTTTGCGCGATTGGATGGAAAGCCGCTGGAACGATTTAAAAGATTTAGCCCTGTCAGAAGTATCTTTTGAAACATTGAGCTTAGAGATGCAAATTTCTCAGTTTGCCAAGCTGACGGCGAATGTGAGAAACGAACCGAGTTTGCGCCAAAAAATTCGAGAAAAAGTTAATCCCTACACATTAACCCTGATTGATGCGTTGAATGAGTTTATTCTGAATGCTAAAAATAAATTGCCCAGCAAATATTCACAAGTGGTTGTGATAGCCGATAATTTAGATCGGATTGTGCCGTTTTCCAAAGACCCAGGGGGACGTAGCAATCTCGATGAAATTTTCTTAGACCGCAGCGAACAACTCAAAGCTTTAAAATGTCACGTAGTTTACACCGTACCGATTTCGATGGTGCATTCTAACCGCGCTGCCGATTTAAGCAATAATTATAGCAATCCTCCCCAAGTGCTACCGATGATTATGGTACGCAGACCCAGCGGTGAAGTTCACCCGCCGGGACTTGCTAAAATGAAAGAGTTGATTGAGAAGCGAGTAAAACAAGTTGATCCGCATTTATCTTTAGAAACCGATTTTTTTGACACCGCAGAAACTCTAGAAGGGCTGTGTTTGATGAGTGGAGGTCATGTCAGGAATTTGATGTTGATGATGCAAGAAGCTATCAAGAAGACGGATAATTTGCCCATTACTGCGAAAGCAGCGAAAAGGGCAATTACGAACCTGCGGGATGTTTACCGCAAAACTGCCGGACAAAATGAATGGTCTATTTTAGCAAAAGTATCTCTTTCTCGTCGGATACTGAATGACGAACAGCACCGCAATTTGCTATTTAGTCGCTGTATTTTGGAATACAGATACTTGGATGAAGAAGAAGAAATGCAGTCTTGGTATGATGTTCACCCGCTAATTAAAGGCATTCCGGAATTTAAGGAAGCAGTCGCACTACTTCAGCCATGAAACCAGAATCAATTGATTGGGACGAAGATTTACCGCCCGCAGAACCGGAGGAAGAATATCGAGATCTGATACGCGCTATCAAGCGGACAAAAGGCTTTAGCTTGTTATTTGTGGAGTGTTCCCCGGCGGAGGGAGAACGCTGGATTGCTAGAGTTAAAACAGATATTTCGCAGCAAAAGATTGAGGTTTTGCGGCTGAAGGAATCGGTTTATGATTTTTACAATCTAATTGAAGAGTTGCCAAATCGCGATCGCATCAATGTCCTATTCGTCCAAGGTTTAGAATATTCACTTTATGAATACGAACAAGAGAAAAAGGATCTCGGCTGGGAAAGTAAGGATATTTACTCTTACAGTTGGCGGGGAGTGCCGCCTGTTTTAATTAATTTAAACCAGCAGCGAGAACGATTTCGAGATAATTTTAAAATCTGTTTTGTTTTTCTGTTGCCTAAGTTTGCTATTGATTATTTTATTCAGCGGGCGCCGGATTTCTTTGATTGGCGATCGAGTTTATTTAAGTTGTCAATGGATAAAGAACTGCTGCAACTGGAATCAATACTAGCTTGTTCAGAAAGAGGAAAAAAAGAAGATTATTTGTCCCTAAGTCCCGAAGAAAGAAAACGGGAATTGGTGAAACTTCAAACTTTAATTGATGAAGAGCGGCAAACATCAGAACAAAAAGCTGAATTGTTTTTGGAACAAGCTTTATTGTATTTATCAGAGGAACAATATGCAAAGGCCCTCGCCTCTTATGACAAAGCCTTAGAATTCAAACCAGGTAAACACGATGCCTGCTACAATCGGGGCTATGCACTGTATAAATTAGGCAGGTTGGAAGAAGCTATCGCCTCCTACGACAAAGCCTTAGAATTCAAACCAGATTTTTTTCACGCCTGGTACAATCGGGGCAATGCACTGTATAAATTAGGCAGGTTGGAAGAAGCGCTCACATCCTACGACAAAGCCTTAGAATTCAAACCAGATAAACACGATACCTGGTACAATCGGGGCCTTGTACTGCGTAATTTAGGCAGGTTGGAAGAAGCGAGTGCCTCCTTCGACAAAGCCTTAGAATTCAAACCAGATGACCACGAAGCCTTGTACAATAGGGGCAATGCACTGTATAATTTAGGCAGGTTAGAAGAAGCGATCGCCTCCTACGACAAAGCCTTAGAATTCAAAACAGATTACCACGAAGCCTGGTACAATCGGGGCGTTGTACAGCGTAATTTAGGCTTCTTGGAAGAAACGATAGCCTCCTACGACAAAGCCTTAGAATTCAAACCAGATAAACACGAAGCCTGGAACAATCGGGGCAATGCACTGTATAAATTAGGCAGGTTGGAAGAAGCGATAGCCTCCTACGACAAAGCCTTAGAATTCAAACCAGATAAACACGAAGCCTGGGACAATCGGGGCCTGGTACTGCGTAATTTAGGCAGGTTGGAAGAAGCGCTCGCCTCCTACGACAAAGCCTTAGAATTCAAACCAGATAAACACGAAGCCTGGAACAATCGGGCCAGTGCACTAGATGATTTAGGCAGGTTGGAAGAAGCGCTCGCCTCTTACGACAAAGCCTTAGAATTCAAACCAGATTACTCCGACGCCTGGAACAATCGGGGCATTGCACTGGGTAATTTAGGCAGGTTGAAAGAAGCGATAGCCTCCTTGGACAAAGCCTTAGAATTCAAACCAGATTATTCCGACGCATTTTATAAGAAAGGTTACTGCTATGCCCTGGAAGGTAAAGTTAACTTATCTATTCAAAACTTTCTGCAAGCTGTCAAATTGAAGCCTGAAAAATACCCATTGCTCGCAAAAATTACTTGGATATTGACAGCATTCGATCGCATACTCGGTTTCAAGCCTTAATTCAAGGATAGGGACTTATCGTTGGGTGGGGGCGGGTTTATGAGGTTGTTAGTTATTGGCAGAAATTGTTGGCGAACCCGCCCCTACAGCATCACAAATACACACTATTTCTTAGTCTCGCGTTGCGCGGACTTGGTTTGTGTAGACGCGGTTTCAACCGCCGGGTCATCTGAATAAATAGTATAATTAAACTTAAGATACTTCTCGGAGACAACTACTATGCAAGTCACAACCGCAGAAATTATTTATCCTTCCAGCGACGGTCAACCAATGGCAGAAAGCACAATTCAATATGAATTAATTGTCAAAATCAAAGAAGGTTGCGAATCGCTGTTTAAAGATGACCCAAACGTTTTTGTCGCCGCCGATTTACTGTGGTATCCCGTTGAAGGGAAACCGGAAATTTCTCAAGCACCTGATACGATGGTGATATTTGGGAGGCCAAAGGGCGATCGCCTTTCCTACATACAATATCGAGAGGATAATATTGGCCCTCAAGTCGTTTTTGAGATTCGCTCCCATAACGACAGCAACACTAAAATGAATAAAAAACTTTCATTTTACCAGCGTCATGGGGTTGAGGAGTATTACCTTTACGATCCACAAATAAATGAACTGGAAGGTTGGCAAAGAATTGAGGGAAATTTAGAAGTTATTGAGCCGATGGAGGGATGGATTAGTCCGAGATTAGGTGTGCGATTTGAGTTGGGAGAAGATGGGTTAGAAATTTATCGACCTAATGGAGAAAAGTTTCTTTCCTATGCGGAATTAGAAGAAGAGAGGTTATTAGATCGTCAGCGCCTACAACAAGCAGATCAAAGAGCCGAACAAGCAGACCAAAGGGCAGAACGTTTAGCAGCTAAACTGCGCGAATTGAACATCGATCCCGATAGCATTTAACCGCGAATAAATGCTCAGAAGCCCGGTTTGTTTGAAAAATATGGTTGGTGGCGATCGCGCTTATTTGTGCTTTTAACGTAATCCTGTCAGCCCGATCGCCCTTTCCTCTTTTCTACGCAGTAATATAAAAAAAATAGTATTAATCTATACCTACAAATCCCCGATGTAGGATTATATTGAAAAAAATTGAAAAAGTCCCCAAATTCCTGTAAAATTGCCATAAATAACCAAATAGTCGCGATCGAAAGCACTCAAGAGCGAAAAAGATCGCATATAAAAAAGAAAAGAATCAATTAGACAAAAAATAATGAGGTGAAACCCCTTGCAAAAATTAGCCAGCATAGAAAAGCCGATCGACTCAGGGGAAAAATCCATAGCAGTCAACACCCAAAAGGCTCAAACATTGTACGATCGCGGCAACGCCCTAGAAGCAATGGGACGATTCCAAGCTGCGATCGAATCTTGGGAAGAAGCGATCGAACTTGAACCAAAATTTTATGAAGCGTGGTACAACCAAGGCGTAGCCCTCAAAAAATTGGGGCAGCTAGAAGAAGCGATCGCAGCCTACAACAAATCCATACAAATCAAACCAAACAATCCCGAAGCGTGGTATAATCGTGCCAACGTTTTGCGGAAGCTCAACAGACTCTCAGAAGCGATCGCATCCTACGAAAAGGCGATCGCACTCAACCCCAGCTACCCCGAAGCTTGGACGAACCGCGGCAACACCCTCGTCAGCTTAGAAAAATTATCAGAAGCGATAGCCTCCTACGAGAAAGCTATAGCCATCAAACCAGACTACTGCGAAGCTTGGTACAACAAAGCATTTGCCCTGAGAAAATCAGACCAAAATACAGCCGCGATAACTTCTTACGATAAAGCGATCGAACTTAAACCAAACTTGCCTCAAGCCTGGTACAACCGCGGCTTAGCCCTAGCCGATGAAAAACTCTACCCGGAAGCCGTCGCCTCCTACGACAAAACCCTGCAACTGCGGCCGAATTCCGCCGAAGCCTGGAACAAACGCGGCACGGCGATCGCACAAATGGGACAATTTGAATCAGCGATCGCATCCTGGGACAAAGCCCTCGCACTCAAGCCAAACGACAGCGAAACCTTTTACAACCGCGGCTTAGCCTTCGCCAACTTACAACGCTTTGAAGAAGCAATAGCCTCTTGGGATAAAACCCTAGAGTTGCAGCCAGACAACACCGAAGCCTGGTACAACCGCGCCGTCGCCCTCAAAAAAATTCAACGCTTTACCGAAGCGATCGCCTCCTACGATAAAATCATCGCACTCAAACCCGACGATCCCAATCTCTACTATCAAAAAGCTTGCATTTACGCCCTGGAAAAACAAGCAGGCGAGCTCACAAACAGCCAGGAACTTGTTGCCACCAGCATCCGGCTGGCGATCGAAAACTTATCCAAGGCGATCGAACTCAATCCGCATAAATACCGGGAATTGTGCAAAAATGACTCTAAATTGCGTACAATACGGGAAGAAGTGCGGTTTTTAGCTTGATTTCAGGGTAGCTATGATTGATGGAGACGGATGCCGCACTGCAACCTTTGTAGGTAAAACAGCACCATAAACCCCAATCATGCAAACCCTAGATAAAACTCAAGCAAAATTCGCTCAACTGGCAGCCCACCTCAGAGAAGTTAACGACATCGAATCAGCCTCGTCGCTGCTGCATTGGGATCAATCAACTTATATGCCCCCCAAAGGTGGAAGTGCCAGAGGCCGCCAGTTGGCTACTCTCAAACAAATATCCCACGAAAAATTTACAGATCCAAAAATAGGTGAACTCCTAGAAGACTTGCGTTTCTACGAACAAACCCTCCCCTACGACTCCACCGCAGCCAGCCTGATCCGCATAGCCCGCAGAGACTACGATCGCGCCGCCCGACTCCCGGCAACCTTCATGTCCGCACTCTGCCGCCACCAAGCCGACTGCTACGAAGCTTGGGCCGCGGCCAGGGCAGCCAACAACTTCGCAGCCGTCGAGCCGTATCTCGAAAAAACCCTAGAATTAAGCAGGCAATACGCCGACTTTTTCCCCGGCTACGAACACATCGCCGATCCTTTGATCGATCGTAGCGACTACGGCATGAAAGTATCCCTGCTGCGCCCGCTTTTCGCCCAACTGCGTCAAGAATTAGTGCCGATAGTCGAAGCCATCACCTCCCAACCTCCCGCCGACGACTCCTGCTTGCACCAAGACTTCCCCGAATTGCAACAACTAGAATTCACTCGCAAAGTTGTAGAACGCATGGGGTTCGACTTCCAACGGGGACGGCAAGACACCACCCTGCACCCGTTCATGACCAACTTCTCCATAGACGACGTGCGAATTACCACCCGCGTCTATGAAGACCACTTGGATCAAGCTTTGTTCAGCAGCATCCACGAAGCCGGACACGCCCTCTATGAACTCGGAAATTCCCCGGAATTTGAAGGTACCCTTCTGGCAGGTGGCATTTCCTCCGGCGTCCACGAAAGTCAATCGCGACTTTGGGAAAATATGGTCGGGCGCAGCCGCGGTTTTTGGGAATGTTTCTACCCGCAACTCCAAGGCGTATTTTTGCGACAGTTGGGACACGTATCCACTGACGCATTTTACCGGGCAATTAACAAAGTCTCGCGATCGCTCATCCGCACCGATGCCGACGAAGTAACCTACAACCTCCACGTCGCCATCCGCTTTGACCTAGAATTGGCAATGGTAGAGGGAAAACTAGCAGTGCGAGACCTCCCCGAAGCCTGGAACGAACGCTATAAAACCGACCTCGGCGTTGTCCCCCCCAGCGACAGCGAAGGCGCGATGCAAGATGTTCACTGGTATGTTGGTACGATCGGCGGAATGTTCCAAGGTTACACCCTCGGCAACTTGATGAGCGCCCAATTCTACGAAACAGCAGTAAAAATCAATCCTGAAATTCCCGTAGAAATAGAACAAGGCAATTTTAGCGTACTCCACAACTGGCTAAAACAAAACATCTACCAGCACGGCCGTAAATACACCGCTGTCGAATTGATCGATCGGGTTACAGGTTCACCTTTAACTATCGATCCCTTTATCCGTTACATTCGCCACAAATACGGGGAGTTTTATGTCATTTGAGGGATAGCAACTTCACTTTGCAGACTTTAAAATTACAAAAAAAGTAGCCGCTTAAAAAAAAGGGCGATACTGTTTGAGTATCGCCTAATTTCACAGCGGAAATCAAAAGTCTTAAATAAGGGAGTATGTATGTCTGAACTCTTTCAGGCTGTTATCGCCAGCGACGAAAAAACCGACTTGCGTCAGTTTGTCAGCGATTTACGCGCTTTGGGAAACAAATATTTACTGCGAAACGACATAGTTAACGCTTTTGCCGCTTACTGCACCAAATACGAAAAGCCCGAACAGTTCCATCAATCTTCTCTTTTAAGCAAACTGATTTACTACGTTCAGGAAATTATTCTCGAAGATGGCAGCCTTTGCGTCCTGCTGCGACCAAAAATTGCTAGTATGGAAATAGTGCGAGTTGCAGACGACTTGACTGTTGAGCAGATGACAGTGCAAGAATCGCTCGACGTGCGCGATCGCTACGTCAACCACTTTCACCCCCAAGAAGGCGACATTCTCGAACTAGATTTCGGCCCTTTTTACGATTATTCCCCCACAATTCGCGACCCCAAAAACATCGGCAAAGGAGTGCAATTCCTCAACCGATACCTGTCCAGCAAACTGTTTCAAGACCCCAGACAGTGGCAGGAAAATCTATTTAATTTCTTGGGTCTTCACCGCTACAACGGCCTACAATTACTAATTAACGATCGCATAAAATCCCAAGAACAACTTTCCGAACAAGTCAAAAAAGCCCTCACATTTGTCAGCGATCTTTCTGAAGAAGAACCCTACGAGAGATTTCGACTGGTGCTGCAATTGATGGGTTTCGAGGCAGGTTGGGGAAATACCGCCGCCCGCGTGCAAGAAACCCTAGGAATTCTTGACGAATTAATTGATTCCCCCGATCCGCAAACCCTAGAAGCATTTATTTCTCGCATCCCGATGATTTTCAAAATCGTCCTAGTTTCTCCTCACGGCTGGTTCGGCCAAGAAGGAGTTTTGGGGCGACCGGATACGGGAGGTCAGGTAGTTTATGTCCTCGATCAAGCCAAAAGTTTAGAGAAACAACTGCAAGAAGACATCCATCTTGCCGGTCTCGATAGTTTAGGCGTCAAACCTAAAGTAATTATTCTCACCCGGTTAATTCCTAACAGCGACGGTACGCGCTGCAACGAACGTTTGGAAAAAGTTCACGCCACAGAAAATGCTTGGATTTTGCGGGTTCCCTTCCGGGATTTCAATCCTAAAATGACTCAAAATTGGATTTCGAGATTCGAGATTTGGCCTTACTTGGAAACTTACGCGATCGATTCAGAAAAAGAACTGCTGGCTGAGTTTCAGGGAAAACCAGATTTAATTGTCGGCAACTATTCCGACGGCAACTTGGTAGCGTTTTTGCTGTCTCGCAAACTCAAAACTACTCAGTGCAATATTGCCCATGCGCTGGAAAAATCTAAATATTTGTTCAGCAATCTCTACTGGCAAGAATTAGAGGAAAAATACCATTTTTCGATGCAATTTACTGCTGATATAATTGCCATGAATGCAGCTAATTGTATTGTCAGCAGCACCTATCAAGAGATTGTGGGCCAACCCGATAGTGTCGGTCAGTACGAATCTTACCATTGTTTTACCATGCCGGATTTGTACCACGTTGTGAACGGGATTGAACTGTTCAGCCCTAAATTCAACGTAGTACCGCCGGGAGTCAACGAAAGTGTCTACTTTCCCTACACGCGGATAGAAGACCGGGTGCAAGGCGATCGCGATCGACTCAACGAACTACTATTTACTCTAGAAGACCCGGAACAAGTCTTTGGCAAACTCGACGATCCGCAAAAGCGCCCTTTATTTTCGATGGCGCGGCTCGATCGCATTAAAAACCTGACAGGCTTAGCAGAATTGTTCGGAAAAAGCCAGGAATTACAAGAAAAATGCAACTTAATTCTAGTAGCTGGCAAGTTGCGGGTCGAAGAAACCGACGACTACGAAGAAGCAGAAGAAATTAAAAAGCTCTACGCCATTATCGACCAATACAACCTTCACGGTAAAATTCGCTGGCTGGGAGTGAGGCTTTCCAAAAGCCTGTCGGGCGAAATCTACCGGGTAATCGCCGACGCCCAAGGTATATTTGTTCAGCCAGCATTATTTGAAGCTTTCGGCTTGACAATTCTCGAAGCAATGATTACGGGTATTCCCACTTTCGGGACGCAGTTTGGCGGCCCGCTGGAAATTATTCAAGATGGCGTAAATGGGTTTTATATCAACCCGACAAACCACGAGGATACCGCCCAAAAAATTATCGATTTTTTAGCGAAATGCGAACACAATCCCAACTATTGGTATGAAATTTCAACGCGAGGAATTGACCGAGTTTACAGCACGTATACCTGGAAAATTCACACTACCAAGCTGCTGACGCTGGCTCGGACTTACGGTTTCTGGAACTACTCGTCCAAGGAAAACCGCGAAGATATGCTCCGTTACATAGAATCGCTGTTTTATCTGATTTACAAGCCAAGAGCCAAGGCTTTATTGGCAGAACACGCAAATCGATAAGCCGCGAGTTTGGCTTTTTCTATCAAATCCGTTGGTATCGGAATTATTCATTTCTCTCTTCCCTTTCTCTGTATCCTCTGGGTCAAGAGGGGGTTTAATAATTCCGATACAACTGAGATGTTGCACCATTCTCGCTTAACAGGCAAGATGCCTGTTCCACAAGAAAATTCATCTCTTGTGGAACAGGCATCTTGCCTGTTCCTAAACAAGTAATTGAGAATGGTGCAACATCTCAGATACAACCGAAATTGATATTACGGGGGGATTGAAGGAAAAAACTTCGCCTCTGATGGATCAACTTTGTACAAAAGACGCCTGTAAAGATTTGTGAATGACGGCAGGTTTTGTACAAGAGGACTGAGGCTAAGAAACGCGGTTATACGAAAATATGGGCTTTGGTAACGAAACATCTCGGAATCAACCGGGTTTATTAGGAATAGTGCGAACCGGCCCCTACTTCTAACAGGTAACTTCCAACTCGCAACTTCTGAGTGCTGGTGTCCCGATTGCCGAAATTCTAGAGACCGGGGCGGATATAGCAACCGCGCCAGACGCTTAGAAGTTTCTTAATGGCCTAAACCAATGCGGTCTATTACCCCTTCCCTCGGACTTCTTGTTACCCGATCGCGAAGTCGAAAGTCTTTCTTCCTTCTTGCTTATGCTATATGTCTCAGAAAGCTGTCCGGGTAATACAATTAGATTTAGAAACTAGAAAACAGGGAAACCTTGTCAAACCTTACCAACAGGATGAAATTTATGCGTGTGACTACTGTTACGATTTTCAGCTTGATTTCTCTGCTCGCTCCCGGCTTAACCCGAAAGGCAACTGCTGCTTTTGACGCCGAACCCTTGGTGCAGGAAGAGTACCGCCGAGACTTTACGGCTCCCGCCGATCCGGGTGCGTCAGCATCGCCCGAGGGAAAGTCCCAAGCAGATATGTTTAACAAGCCTTTTTACGCGGGCGACCAGGCGCCAGTGAAAAAGGAAAAAACTATCTCGGCGGGTGCTGACGGGCCAGAAGTTGCAGCCATACAGCAGCGCTTGCAGGTGCACAGTTTCAAGGTGGGGACGATCGACGGTACCTATGGCTCTCGCACTACATCGGCGGTTCGTGCTTTTCAGCAGTCTAAGGGTTTGAGGGCAGATGGCATTGTGGATAAAGAAACTTGGACAGCTTTAGCAGCAGATCCAGCGTCGGCTCCTGAAACTGTGCAGAGCAATGCTCCAATTCTGAGCAATGCTGCTGTTCCCGGCAATCCTCCAACTCTTCTGAATAAAGGCGCTGTCGGTTCCAAGGTGAAGACGCTACAGGTGCGTTTGGAAATACAGGGTTACGATCCGGGCCCGATCGACGGCATTTTTGGCGCTCGCACTGCTACGGCTGTCAAGAGCTTTCAGGAGAATAAGGGTTTGACCGCTAGCGGCATGGTGGACGACACAACCTGGAAGGCGCTGGGCCAAAAGTAAGTGACAATTGAAAAATACGGAAAATTGCTGTGGCGATAACTCATGATTGAACCCGGTGTCCCAAAATGACCGGGTTTCTCGATGTTGGGCGATCGAGCAATGTGGTCATCAGCCTGCGGATTTATCAGTGGGTCGCTTTCTTCAATCTAAAATCTAAAATCTAAAATCTAAAATCGGTTGACCGATCACTCTGTTGTGTGCTATAGTATTTAAATGTCAAAATGCGGATATGGCGGAATTGGCAGACGCGCCAGATTTAGGTTCTGGTTCCGAGAGGAGTGAAGGTTCAAGTCCTTTTATCCGCACTACTCTTAACGCCTTGTACATCAATAGTTTCAGGTTGTTTACTCCATTAAAACTTACGCTTTCCGCTCATCCTTCGCTAATTTAGGTACTGAGGATTTCCAAAACCACCTCCATATCTGCCAAGTTCGCCCCGGATTTTTTGCGTCTGGCTTTTAATTGGTTGAGCAAGTCGGCCGGTTCTGGAAATTCTGCGACGGTCGGAGCCAAATTTTTAATTTCCTCCCGATCGCGCCGCGCTTCCTTGAGCTCTTGCTCCAACATCTGCACCTTCAGTCCCAAATCGCCGTTGCGCTCGTGTAACTCATTCAGTTCCTTATCCCATTCTGCAAGCTGCTTCTTGGCCGCTTTCAATTCCTGCCTGAGTGATTCATCGTTGCCGTCACTCAGGCACTCAATTTTCCCAGCCGTTCCTCAATGGCGGCCATCCGTTCCATCACCGGGTCAAGGCGATCGGCTACAACCTTGTCTACAGTGTCTACAATTTCTGTAGACACGACGCTATCATCGCTTCGTGTAGACAAATCTGTAGACGATGTAGACACTATAGGTGTAGACAAAGTAGACAGCGCTGTAGACGTGCCTGAGACTTCCTTGAGAATACGTTGTGCAGCTTGACTGACCGACTCACCGTCTAGCTTCTGAGCTTCTATCCAGTTCAGGAAGTGACCGGAAGCCCTGAATGATACGACTTGACTTTGACTCATTGTAGACACCTGTATACAGTATTTGTCTACAATAACTGATATCTGTCCACACTGTCAACATTTTGTCTACAAAACTTGTAGACATGAAAATCCCCCAATTAAGGGGGATGGGATTGAGCCGTCAGTTGTCAGGCAGTGGCTAAATTTTTCCTTGGAGATGGATGAGTTCAGTAATTCGATCGCGGACTAACTCGTCTTCTCCCTCCAACCAGTCAGCGATAGTAGCAGTGCTGTATTTCCGTCCCGGAGTATTCCATCCGAACATTTGAGTAAGCAGGGCTTGTAAATGTTCAGAACGGTACTCTGGCCACCAGGTTAGTGCAATGTCTCGCATTTTTTCTGCGTCCTCTGAGTTGATAACTTCAGGCACTGATGCCAATGCCGGCTCTGACTCTGGTTTTAATGGGGGCTGAGCTTGCGGAGATTGAGTGAGTATTTTTACCAGTTTCTCGCGCTCGCTGTCGGTAAGTTGAGAGAGTAAATTACAAACCTGACTAAAAGATGAGAAAACGTCCTCACCGTCCTCACCCGTCCTCTGTGCAAGGATTCTTGCCTCACTGCCATCCTCACCGCTTTTTTTGGGTGAGGATGGTAGTGAGGATGAAAACCCCGCAGAATCAAGCGGTGAGGATGGTGAGGATGAATTTCGACTCTTATCGACATCAGTCCTGACAATGCCAAGGTAGTAAGCCTCCCCTTTTGTTCGTTCACCCTCTAGACTTTGCTCTGTGTGACGATACTTTTCTAGCTTAGGAAAAATCTCGCAAAACCGAGCGTACAACTGGTTTATAGCTTTCACAGGGGTATCACGCCCTGGTAATTCGTTCCAAATCAGTTTCGGATTATCCTTCCGATCGGATTCAATCTCCAAAATGCCAGCGTCGATATAAGTAGTTAAACAAAATTAATTACATAAATAACTAATATGATATAATAAGAATATTAAGTATATTTAAAGAGGTTT
>NZ_JAUBTU010000185.1:0-1845 GCF_036705085.1 Microcoleus sp. B6-A1 | reverse complement strand
TACTCATTATTATCTCCGATGATTCACTTTTACTTCCTCAATCCGCGTATGTGCCAGTTGGGGGTGCGGAATGTGGGATCCAGAGGAAGTTAAGTTAACTGTCGAGTCCGTTGTAGGGGAACTTGTAGCGGCCAAACCAATAGTCGAGCCTGTTGTAGGGGAACTTGTAGCAGCCAAACCAATAGTCGAGCCTGTTGTAGGGGAACTTGTAGCAGCCAAACCAATAGTCGAGCCTGTTGTAGGGGAACGTAAAAACTACTACAACTCAGACACGGGATACAGCGGCAACGGCTGGCTAGAAAGCCACTACAAAATCAGGGTTAACGGCAAGCAACACTCAATCAACTGCCCTGAAATCGGATGCACCGGCCCTTACTACAGTTACCGCTGGATGGAAGGAAAGCGGCAGCGCGCCAAATACTGTCCGGGAAGCAAATGTCCGGCAGTCCGCAAAGCTCTCAGGAGCGGCGAACCAATTAGTAAAATCTTAGAAATTATCAACCAATGAAAATCTCCCAACTGCAAACTCGCTACGGTCTCGCCAGCAAACAATCTGTGTACGATCGCATGAAGGCACTGCAAATAGTTCCAATCAGCCGCGGTGAAATATCCAGCGAGTCACTGGACGAACTGGACAAACTGGACAAATTCCTAAAAAACAATCCAGGAGCCAAAATCTGGGAGTTTCCGAGGGATACAGAATCTTTGTCTAGCGGGCAACTGGACAATTCCACTAGACAACTGGACAATTCCACTAGACAACTGGACAATTCCACTAGACAACTGGACAATTCCACTAGACAACTAGACAACTTCAATGAAATCTTACAATTAGTAGAGGCGATCGCCCGCCACTTCGCCGCCAATCAAGACCCGCTGGCAAACTACAAGGCACTGGAATATGCCGCTAACCACATAATCTTACTGCCGACTTCCAAAATCAAAGAACTCACAGGGGCAAAACCCAGCAAAAACCAATTTCAACGGGGTACTTTTGTTTTTACCAAAACAGACAGTAAAATCGGACGAGAAAGAGCTTGGAGAATTCAAATGACGGCTAACGCATTCAGAGATGCAATGAAACAGAAAACCGCAAGCAATACCCGCTGGTTAGATCCTTAACTTCCAGCCGGGAAGTCACAACCATCCCTACAACAAACTCTACACTACGCCTGCCGCAGCCAGTGACCGCTACGCTAATTTTTCGGCGTCAACTCGCCCGACATAAATTTAAACTTCCACTACAATAAACTCAACGGGCGAGCTGCCACTCGAAAAATTTCACTGGCTGCTCTAACTCTAATTCCTGCGACCCTGATAATATTTGAGAGCACAAGCTAAACAGCGAACTTGCCAGCGGTAAAAATCACGCTCCTGCTTGAGACGAATAATCCGCTGAAGAAAAAAACAATATTGTCTTTTCATACAAAATATAAAACTAAATCAGAAAGTGGCACTCTGATGGTCTTAAAATCCCGTGTATGCCATGTAGAAGGACGCCCAGACCCTAATCGCTTCCCACCAGACCCGCCAACCTTAACTGATTTAATCATACAATCAAAGAAAATATTGATTAAGTTTGTGAATTCAAAATAGCTGCATCTATCTAGAAATATAGCTTTCACTATCTTAATATATATTTTCTTTACTCTGTTATACCGGGTATTACTCCCCCCGGTTAGCCTGCGGCGCCCTTAATTCTAGTCGGCGCGGCCGGGAGGGCGGGCCATAACCCGGCTCCCCCCCCGGCCCACGTTCTTCATCCTCGTTACCATTGTCTACACTGCTGTCTACATTATCTAGAGCCTTGTCTACACTAATTTTGACCATCTTTCAACCCCCTCA
>NZ_JAUBTU010000095.1:0-27536 GCF_036705085.1 Microcoleus sp. B6-A1 | reverse complement strand
GTTAGACTAAAAAAAGCTTTATGGCTTTGATTTTTGAAAAATACCAGTAAGATAATCACATCTGCGGAATGTGGGATCCAAAACTTAGGCAACCAAATTGATGCAAAATTTGATGAAAGTGCAACTGTATTAACGGCGTGGGTACAATCAGCGCCAAGTTCAATTGTTAGTGCCGGGGCGATCGCCACTCAAGAAGCTTTTAAAATAGCACACAACATCCGTTTTGAGAACCTGCCAACAAATCTGCAATCCAAATTTGCTAGGGCTGGGATGCGTGAGGGAATCTGAAATGTTCAAGAAGCAGCAAAAGTATTTGAATCCATACCCGCCCAAATTCGTGCCCAAGGCCCAGAAGCAATTCGCAACTTCTGTCAAGATAAAGATTGGATTGACATACTCACCGACATCTTATGTGCGGTGATTCTTGACGCTTCACTGACTGACGCTACGCCCGGTAGTCTTACTCTGTCTCTGCGTCCGTTTATAGTCGTGGCAATGCCCTATCCCGACTTTGTTTATATTTTTTGCTGCATTCTCATCTCGATCGTGTTCAGTACCACAATTCAAGCACTGAACCGAGCGGATTTTCAAGTCCAATTTTCCCCATTTAAAGCCGCAATCTGAGCAAACCTGACTTGTTGGTTCCCACCTACTAATTACTCTAAAGTCTCGACCAAATTTCTCAGACTTCGCCTCGCACAAAGTTCGGAATTCTCTCCATCCCTGAAGACTAATCGCTCTAGCTACTTTGCGGTTTTTGACCATCCCAGATACATTTAAATCTTCCAAAATAATAGTTTGGTTTTCACTAACTATTTTGGTAGACAGCTTATGCAAGAAATCTTTGCGGGTATCTGTAATTTGATTGTGCAACTTGGCTATTTGAATCCGAGTTCTGTTTCTGCGTTTCGAGTCTTTGGGTTGCCGAGCTAGCTTTTTTTGGAGTTGGCGAATTTTTCTGTCTAATTTTTTGTAGTCAGGACTTTCTGCTTTTTCAGCATTACTCATCACAGCAAAAGTTTTAATCCCCAAGTCAATACCGACGCTGTGGTTTTTGGCGTCGATTTGAACTGGTGCAACTTCTACTACAAAGCTTAGAAAATAGCGATTAGCACAGTCCTTGATTACCGTGACAGAGCTAGGTTCAGACGGTAATTCCCTAGACCATATAGGGTTGACGATTCCAATTTTGGCTAAGTAGACACCATTGCCTTTAAAGGAAAACCCTCCAATCCTAAAACGCGCCGATTGGTTATTTGTTCTTTTCTTGAATTTAGGATATCCGACTTTACGACCTTTCCGCTTTCCTTTACAGGAGTTAAAAAAGTTCTTAAAAGCAATATCCAAGTCGGCAACCGACTGTTGTAATGGAATATTTGAGACTCCAGACAACCATGCACGTTCAAGAGTTAGTTTAGCCTGAGTGATTACTAGCTTTTGCAATTCACTAGACTTAGGCTTCTTTCCTAGTTGCTTACAAAGCGCAAGAGCATCATTCCAGACAACCCGAACACATCCAAACAACTGAGCCAAGCCCCGCTGCTGTTGGTCTGTCGGATAAATTCTGTACTGATATCTTGCTTTCATGGCTGTGCTAGTATTGATCTGTACCTTTGATTGTATATTGGTCTACATAAAATGACAACTACTTTTCGGAGAGAACCGTCTATTTGGTATTACTGAACAAACACAAAAATTTCTGGCTATGACTGAAGCGACAATTTAAACAGTTGACAATTGACAGTTGACAGTTGACAGTTATGATACCCGAATCAAACCGTTTATGAAACGCGGATTTAAGACTCTATTCATGATAGTTATTTATGTCCGCGCTTTTGGGTAGCGGTTGCTTGTAGCAACATTTTCAAATGATTGGAAAACATAAATAGTATGGATTCAGTAGAAAAAACTCAAGATCAGCAGCATCCGCAATACAAGCGCGATCGAGCCAGTGTCGATACTTTATTAGCAGGAGAAACAACCGACTACAATTTATCGGAATTAGCAAGATTGATAATTCGCTACCGAGGCTTTCCCGGTGCTAGAGATATCCAATCCGACTTAAAAAAAGTCCTGCAAAAATGGAATCATACCGAAGAAACTCTTTACGAACAAACCCGTAAAATTCATGCCAAAGGTGAGGTTTACAGGAAACAAAAAAGCGATCAAGAAGATTGGGTCTAACTTGAGAAACCGGGTTTTTGGCCGTTGATGCGGGCTGTAACGCGTCTTCTCGTAAAAAACCTGGTTTCTGACGGGTCGTGCGTCTACGAATATTGAAGCAAAGTGCTAGCGCTCCTAATTCGACTCAAGTGCGCGCCACAAAGCTCATGCTCCAAAAACTATATTGTATCAAAAACCGCAAAATTACCCAATGGCGTCACATCGCTTAGACTAGCCCCTTGAAAGATAACCACATAACGGGTGCCGAGTTTAATTGCCGTAGCAGGGACCGCACCTACTCCATTCAGATTCAAAGTTAGCTCTTCAAAAGAGAACTTCTGGACATCAGCAATAAAACTCGTTAGATTAACTTTGTCCTCAACGTCAAAGTCTGTAATCACATCTGCATCTTCTGCTAAGCTGGGTAAATCTCGGGCGATCACAAATATATCGTTTCCACCGCTACCTGTGAGGATATCTTGACCGAGATCGCCCCTCAGTATGTCATCCCCGCTGCCGCCAAACAGGACATCGTTTTCTTTACCGCCCACGATAAGGTCATTGCCTTCTCCTCCCGAGAGAGTATCGTTGTCATTGTTACCGATCACATTGTCGTTGCCAGCACCGCCGTCAATCTCATCCGATCCTTTACCCCCGTTCATACTGTCGGTGCCTGCCCCTCCGAAAATTGTATCGGCTCCTAGCATTCCGTTAATGATATCAAGGTCGGTTGTTCCGGTAATATAGTCGTTGCCAGATAGCGCAAAGATTGGTTTGCCAGCAGCCTCCGGGGGAAGTGATGAGAGCAAAACATCGTCATTATTGTCTGAGAGGTTGTAAAATATCCCATTGCTAACAGTGTTTGCTGGTTGCCCAGTAGGATTGCCGGGGCCGGGGGCATTGATTGCAGGTGTCGCGATCGTTACAGGTGTAAGTCTCGGCGGAGGTGGAGGTGGCGTCGGTGTACTAAATATAGGATTTATACCGCCTAATGCTGCTGACTTACGTATGATAACAGGAGAATCAGTACCCATGATATTGACTTCAAAACTGTCGCCGCTCATTGCTTTAATCCTACTTAAAATATGCTGTTTCTCGGAATTTTTGCTTTTTTGCCTTGACGCTGCACCCAATGGATTTATCATCAAAAAGTCAACCCAAGGCTGAGGTAGCATATCTTTATAGCAAATATATTGATACACTTCCCCCGCAAATCACCTGTGCAGTTATGCTGAAATCTCCAACTAGATGCTATCTTTAGTTGTAGGTTTTAGAGAAGGCGATCGCACTTTTTGAAATACAAATAAAAGCAACTAATAAACTAATTTCGTAAAAATTACTGAACTTAGGCACCAGAAACCATTAGCCGGATTTCTCTAAGCGTTCGCCAAAGCTATCGGCTAGAGAAATCCGGTTTTTATAGTTTCACCAGTCCATTAACAGAGTTTTTCCCCAGGCTGCTTTACTTAGAAGGAAGCGCATAGAAGGTTACACCTTCATCCCGGAAATTAGGCAACTCATTAATCACTTTCTGCCTGGTAGCTGGGTCAGCGGTGTAAAAGTGGGTAATAGCTTGTGAATTTCTCCGTTCAGCGTCTAGATTCGCGAAACGGTAGACGGGAATTGCACCGGGAAACGAAGAGGCATAGGCACTGAAAACGTCACCCTGATCTGTAAACTGAGGCAAGTTGCTTTTCACTAATGCTATTGACCCTGGATCGGCGGTGTAAAAATAAGTTCCTGTCGCCGTATTCAAGAAGCGGCGAACCTGGACGTTACCCGCACCGGGAGCGATAAATTCGTCGCCTTCACTGCGATAGCGGGGGTTGGTAAGCCGATCGGCAATTTCAGTGGGATTTGAGGTATAAAAGTGCGCCTGGGCGACATTATCCCAGAAGCGTCGGACAGGAGCATTGGTGCCAGGAGCAGTGCCGCCACCAGCAGTGCCGCCACCAGGAGTGCCAGCGCCACCAGGAGGAGTGACACTTCCAGGGTTGCCGTTGACATCAATAGTTTGACCTGTTAAAGAATCTTTCCATGTTACCTCGCCAGCGTTAGTGGAGGCCTGTAACGTGAAGCTTTCAGGGAGAATCGCATCAGGTAGGGCATCGTAGGTGGTGACGCGAACTACATAGTCAAAAGGAGCCTCACTGGTGAGAAGCCCTCCTGCAATCCTGGAATTGGTATTAAAAAAAGTAACGTCATTGTTGGATGCTACTGGAAAAGTACCCGGAAGAATTATATTGTCACCTTTGCTATTTTTAGGGATTTTATAGACTTCTAGGTAGGGATCGAATGTAGCACCGGGGCCTTTAAACAGGTCAATGGTGACAGGTTGGCTGGCAAATTCAACCTGTAAAATGTAATCTTTATAGCGCGTGGTTGCAGCATTGTCACTGGTATCGGGGGTAAGTATTCCCTTGTCTGTTGTGTTTAAAGCATTGTTAATTTGCTTGGTTGTCATGGTTTTTGCACCTTAAATTATTGCGAACAAATTTATAGCAGAAAGAGCGCTCTTACTGGGCGAAAAGCACAGCAGGCTCTATGTGAAACAAGAGTTTGAAGGGGTGACACCGCCGATAAGATGCAGGCTGCAAGGCAGCCCCATCGGTTCAAGTCACATTTAGTAGGGGCCTGAACGCCTGGATATGAATGTACCCAGCCCAAATATCTATAACCCGCTCCCCCCCACGACTACATTGAAAATTGTCCTAACTATCGAGGCAACTGCTAGAATAGTCATTCCTATTAGAGTTGAGATGTTCTCGCTAAATCCACCCTGATTCAACAATAAGCCGGTTATGGCGGCGGCGTATGTGATAAAAAGTTATAAATAGTTAGTATTTGGCCTGCGCGTTATAATGATTATCAGGGGAACACCCCATTAGCGTAGTGATTTGGCTACTGCAACCCTCCCCAGGCGGGAACCTAAAAATTCCCAATGTAGGTGATCCGGTCGAAATTGCTAATTTTCTATAAATAAATGACTGTTGACGAAGCCCTCCTTTTTTTAGAATCCGTTCTTCAACCAGAACAGCTCAACGATATTCAAGAGCTAGTATTTCGGCAAACTTGGGAAGGACGCTCTTATCCAGAGATTGCTAAGACGGCTGGTTATGATGCTGAGTACATCAAACTCGTCGGCTTCCAATTGTGGCAACTCCTCAGTCGAGTATTTGGGGAAAAGGTTAATAAAAGTAACGTTCACTCAGTCTTGCGGCGAAAGGCACCACAAATGCAAGTAGTCACAGCACCATCAAACAGTACCTCTATTGATGAGATTAGAAATACTCAAGCCGATCGAAGTGACACTACTGCTCACTGGGTAACAGTTCAAGGATCGACTGCCAATAAATGTCAAGATTGGGGTGAGGCGCTCGATGTCTCTGATTTCTATGGACGTACAGAAGAACTAGCTTTATTAGAGCAGTGGCTCGTGCGCGATCGCTGCCGTCTAGTGATGGTATTGGGTATGGGCGGCATCGGCAAAACGGCGATTTCCGTCAAGATAGCAAAACGCATTCAGGAGCATTTTGATTATGTCATCTGGCGAAGTCTCCGCAACGCTCCACCCCTCCTCGACCTTCTAGCAGATTTGATTCACTTTCTCTCGAAACACAAGGAAACCGTTTTTTCGGATACTGTAGAGGGCAGAATCTCGCAGCTACTTGGATATTTACGAGCCTCGCGCTGTCTTTTGGTTCTCGATAATGCCGAGTCAATTTTGCGATCGGGCGATCGCACGGGTGGCTATCGAGAAGGATATGAGGGTTACGGTCAATTGCTTAGCTGTCTGGCAGAAACCCCCCATAAAAGTACCATTGTGTTAACCAGTCGGGAGAAGCCGAAAGAACTAGCAACACAGGAAGGGGAAACCCTACCCGTTCGCTCATTACAACTGCCTGGTTTATCCACAGAAGCAGGAAAGAGAATTTTTCAAGACAAGGGTGCTTTTTCAGGGTCAGAATCCGAATGGAAAGCTCTGATTGAACACTATGCTGGGAATCCGTTAGCATTAAAAATGGTAGCTCCTGTTATTCGAGATTTATTTGATAGCAGTCTTTCTAATTTCTTAGAATTATTAAACCAAGTTACCTTAATTTTTGATGATATTCGCAATCTCTTAGACCGACAGTTCAATCGCCTATCTGCTTTTGAAAAAGAGGTAATGTACTGCGTCGCCATCAATCGAGAGCCAGTCTCATTTTTAGAAGTGCAGAAAGGTTTAGTAATAGAACTGTCGCCAACGGAACTCCTAGAGACGTTTGCTTCTCTTGGAAGGCGATCGCTCATTAAAAAAACCACAGGTGGCTTTACTCAACAACCCGTCGTCATGGAATACATAACAGAACAGTTAATCGAACAGATATGCCAAGAAATAATTACTGCTAAAATTGACCTTTTCAAGAGCCATCCTCTCATCAAAGCTCAAGCAAAAGACTATGTGAGGGATACTCAATCTCGCCTGATTCTCAACCCCATTGCCAAGCGACTACTCTCTTGTTTTGAAAGCCAGCGATCGCTAGAAAATCAGCTCAATCTCATTCTTACATATCTGCGAGGAAAGCCCGCACGGGAAACGGGATATGCCGCTGGGAATGTTATTAATCTCCTGCAGCAGATACAGACAGATTTAAGCGGCTAGGATTTTTGTAATTTAACGATTTGGCTAGCTTATTTACCCGATGCAAATTTACATTAAATAAACTTTTCTGGTGCTGATTTAGCTAGTTCAGTTTTTGCTGAAAACTTTGGTAGTGGTTTGTCAGTTGCCTTTAGTTGAGAGTGAAAACTATTAGCGATGGGCTCTACAAATGGTGAAATTCAGTTGTGACAACTCCCAGAAGCTAGACTAATGATGAGCAGCAAAGGACACGCCAGAGAGTTAACCGATTTGAGAGATGAGTTTCACTTTCAGCCGATCGCCTGCTGCTGTTATTGTCTGCCCTAACAACTCGCTTGACTTAGGCATGGACAGGGCTGGGTGGGCAATGCCCACCTTATCCATTTTTTAACAGTCAACTGTTAACTATCTTCAAACCATCTCTGGCGAAACTTGCATTGCCGGCTGTGGCTGGAACTGGAACAGCGAATAAACCACATTGCGGCGGATATCCGTCATCATGTCCAAAAACAGCTCGTAACCTTCAGTTTTGTACTCGATCAGCGGGTCTTTCTGCCCGTAACCACGCAGCCCTACAGACTCGCGCAAAGCATCCATTTGTTGCAAGTGTTCCCGCCACAAAGTATCAATTTGCTGCAAAATAAAGAACCGTTCCGCATCTCGCATCAATTCAGCTCGGATTGCATTAACTTCCGCTTCCTTCATGTCGTAAGCATTGCGGACTTGTTCGTGCAAGAAAGTTTTAATTTCCTCAACTGACAAATCTTCTAGCTGATCCGGTGTCATGTCAGCCAGCAGATAAACAAATTCTTTCACCTTGCTGACAAGTTTGTCGAGTTCCCATTCTTCTGAAGGTAAATCGGGATTGATGTATGCTCCCACGATGTCATCCATCGTCTGTTCGGCATACCTAATTACCTGTTCCTTGGAATCCAAACCTTCCAATACTCGGCGACGTTCCGCATAGATTGCTCGACGCTGATTGTTCATCACTTCGTCGTATTCAAATACCTGCTTGCGGATATCGTAATAGTAGGTTTCGACTTTTTTCTGAGCGCCTTCGAGGGAACGAGTCAGCATTCCAGATTCGATCGGCATATCTTCCTCAACACCGAAAGCCTTCATCAAACCGGCAACCCGTTCGCCGCCGAAAATCCTCAGCAAATTGTCTTCCAAACTCAAGAAAAACCGCGTTGAACCAGGGTCTCCTTGGCGTCCCGCCCGGCCGCGCAACTGATTGTCGATCCGGCGCGATTCGTGGCGTTCCGTACCGATGACGTGCAAGCCTCCCAACTGCACGACTTCATCGTGTTCGGTGCTGGTAAAAGCATCGTACTCCTTGCGAGTTAGATTGTAAGCTTCCCGCAATTTTTGAATTACTGGGTCTTTTGTCGGCGCTTTTTCCGAAGCTATAGCCACGATATCATCGGCTTGCAATTCCGTGAGCGATCGCTCGCCGTACTCCTTCACCGCCAATTCCACCGCCGCCTTGAGCATTTGCTCGGCCTCTTTCGATAGCTGCGTCGGGAAAATCTGCGCCGAAGCTTTCCAAGACTTAACCTTTTTGGCAGTTTGACCAAAACCTTGAGCTGCGGGGCGGCCGCCAATACCGGGTACTTGCACCAGCGAAAAACCGTCCTCATCCTCGGGCCGCACAATCCGGGGCATAAGATACTCGCGCAACTTCAGGCGGCCCATGTACTCAGAATTACCGCCCAAAATAATATCAGTACCGCGTCCCGCCATGTTTGTCGCGATCGTCACAGCGCCTTTGCGTCCGGCTTGAGCAATAATTTCTGATTCCCGTTCCACATTTTCCGGTTTAGCATTCAACAAATTGTGAGGAATTTTCCTCTCCAGCAGCAGCCGCGACAGCAACTCGGACTTTTCAACACTTGTCGTGCCCACCAGCACCGGCCGACCGATCTCGTGCATTTCCGCGCAGTCCTGAGCGATCGCATTCCACTTCCCGGCCTCCGCCTTGTAAACCATATCCGAAAGATCAGTGCGGCTCGTAATCCGGTTAGTGGGAATCAGCGTTACTTCCAGATTGTAAATCTTCTCAAACTCCGTCTCCTCTGTCTTCGCCGTCCCCGTCATCCCCGACAGCTTCGGATAAAGCAAAAAGAAATTCTGATAAGTAATCGTCGCCAGCGTCTGAGTTTCCGGCTGAATTTCCGCCCGTTCCTTCGCTTCGATCGCCTGGTGCAAACCGTCACTCCAGCGCCGTCCCGGCATCACCCGGCCGGTAAACTCATCCACAATCACGACTTCGCGATCGGGAGTGACGATGTAGTTAATATCCTTAATAAACAATTCCTTCGCCTTAATCGCATTAAAAATGTAATGCGCCCAAGGGTCAGCCGGGTCGTACAAATCCGTAACACCCAACAACCGCTCAGCTTCACCAAACCCTTCATCGGTCAGTAGCACATTCCGAGCCTTTTCGTCAACCTCGTAATGTTCTTCATTTTCCTTTCTCAGAGCAGCAGCTACCTCAGCCGCCCGCATATACTTCTCACTGGGGCGTTCCACCTGGCCGGAAATAATTAAAGGCGTCCGTGCTTCATCAATCAGCACCGAGTCAACCTCGTCAATCACGCAGAAATTAAAAGGACGCTGCACTACATCTTCCATGACAGTAGCCATGTTGTCGCGCAAATAGTCAAAGCCGACTTCGCTGTTAGTGGCGTAGGTAATATCGCAGTTATAATTTTTCTTTCGTTCCACCTGATCCATGCCCTGCTGAATCAGTCCCACAGTCAATCCCAGGAAGCGGTGCACTTGCCCCATCCATTCCGCGTCCCGCCTTGCGAGATAATCGTTGACGGTGATGATGTGTACGCCTTTACCGTTGAGGGCGTTGAGGTAAGCCGGCAGCGTCGCCACGAGAGTTTTGCCCTCACCTGTTTTCATTTCGGCAATTTGGCCTTTGTGCAGGATAATGCCGCCGAGGAGTTGGACATCAAAGTGGCGCAGCCCCAAAACCCGCTGTCCCGCTTCCCGCACCACTGCAAAAGCCTCCGGCAAGATTTCGTCTAGGATCTCTTTCTCTTCGTTGAGAGATTTAGCTTTTGCCAGACGTTCTTGAAACTCCGCCGTTTTGCCTCTGAGGCCGTCGTCTGAGAGTGCGCGGAAGTCTTCTTCCAAAATATTGATATCAGCTACCCAAGGCTGAAATTTTCTCAGTTTGCGCGCGTTGGGATCGCCTAGCAGATTTTTAAACATGGCAGGAGAGGCAGATTTTTAATAATTTAGCTATTAGCTTTCAGGGTTACGGGCTGTAGTGTTAGCCACAACATATACCCTCCCCGATTGTAGCAACCATTGGCCCTCCTGGGCCGTCGCTGGGGGCGATCGACCGATTTTGGATTTTAGATTTTGGATTTTAGATTGAAGTTGGTGAAGGTGGGCGGCGATCGCCACTCAGGTATATGTGCTTATTGACAATTCCAGGTGGTAACAGGCTTTCTGGCCTGTTCCACAAGAGATTAATGTTTTTGTAGGATTAATTTCCGCAACAGGCTTTCCGGCCTGTTCCACAAGAGGTTCATGTTTTTGTGGCATTAATTTAAGCAACAGGCTTTCCGGCCTGTTCCACAAGAGATTAATTTAATGTTTTTGTGGGGTGGGCATCTTGCCCGCCCCGATCGCCCTTATTGAAAATGCTCTCACATCTGAGCCCAGATTAATCCTAGTTTTAAACAGGCCTGGGCACTTCGTAAGTCAAAAAGTCGTAAGCCATTTTCGTATTCGGAAAAATAGCCTGCGCTTCCTTGAGCAAATCATCCAGGACGATCGCATTCCCCGGAGCGTAACGCGGGCTAAAATGCGTCATAATTAGCTGTTTCGCCCCAGCGATCAAAGCAACTTGAGCCGCCATTGTCGAAGTTGAATGCAGGCGATCGAAGGCCATTTGAGCATCTTGATGAGCAAAAGTAGCTTCATGAACCAACAAATCAGCGTCCTTCGCTAATTCCACGGCCCCGTCACAAAAAACCGTGTCAGTACAATAAACAAACTTGCGCCCGACTTGATCCGGGCCACAAAAATCAGTACCTTTAAACTGTCGCCCGTCCTCTAACTTTACCGTCTTTCCTTGTTTTAACTCGCCGTAAATTGGCCCGGAAGGAATACCCGCTGCCTTCGCTTTTTCTACATCAAAATGTCCCGCACGATCTTTCTCAGTTACTCGATAACCAAAAGCAGTAACTCGGTGCTTCAAAGGGCCACAACTAACAATATATTCGTCATCTTCATAGATAACTCCCTCGTGAATTTTGTGTACCTTCACCGGGTAAGAAAAATGAGTTTGAGAATAACGAACGCCAGCTTGCAAATATTCTTCAAGTCCCGGAGGCCCGTAAAGATCGATGCGCTTGACATTCCCCGCCAAACCGCAGCTAGCCAGCAAACCCATTAAGCCGAAAATATGGTCGCCGTGCAGGTGAGTGATGAAAATGCGGCTTAGTTGGCTGACTTTGAGATCGCTGCGGAGAAACTGGTGCTGAGTTCCTTCGCCGCAGTCAAACAGCCAGAGTTCCGCTCGCTGGGGCAAGCGGAGGGCGATGCTGGAAACGTTGCGCGATCGCGTGGGTACGCCGGAGCTAGTTCCGAGAAATGTAATCTGCAAGAGTCAAATCACCTCAATTAAGTCTTAAAAAATATGTTACATATATCCAGAGTGCGACAAATCCGACATATAGGAAATAGTCGCAGGCAGGAACCGGGATAAATCGCTGTTCCTGCGAACATCTCTTCGCTAAAATCATTTTTGACAAGCGCACAGAGCGATCCACCCAATTCTAACGTTTTGTTTCTTCCGTTCCCCTTCCTTTTTCCCTTGCCTTCCCTTCCCTTAAAAATTCTTAAACTCATACAGCACAGGAGGAAAATTTTCAAATGCAGCCAGGAGTATTTTTTGGTTCCGTTTTTTCGACATTAAAAAAACGCTACTTTTGGATTTCGCTGTTGTTTTGGCTGGCAATGGTAGCCCCAGCACAGGCCGCGCTGATCTTGCGAGTGGCGGTACAAGACGGGACAAGCCAGGTAAAAGTCGGCAGTTCGACTAAGGCTGCAATCCGCGACGGTAGCGGGCGCAATTTGGGCGAACTGCCGGCAAACAGTTCTCAGTCAGCTCAATTTCGATCGGGAACAGTGGCAATTGGTCGCTGGGCCGCCAACCAAATTTGGATCGAGCCGACGGGGAACGGTTATGTTTGGATTGGCGATCGTTGGTATCGGGGACGCACCCTTCTAGTTCCCCAAAAAGGAGGCTTGACTGCCATCAACTACGTCAATATCGAACAATATCTCTACAGCGTTCTCGGCGCCGAGATGAGTGGCAATTGGCCTCAAGAGGCTTTGAAAGCCCAAGCAGTCGCCGCCCGTTCCTACGCTATCCACCAGCGCCTGAAAAGCGAAACCGACCTTTACGACGTGGACAGCACTCAGTATTCGCAGGTTTACAAAGGACTGCAAACAGAATCTTCTGGCACTTATTCGGCAGTCGATGCAACCGCCGGTCAAGTTCTCGCCTACAACGGTCAGATTATTTTAGCAGCTTTCCACTCTGCCTCTGGGGGCCATACTGAAAATGTCGAGGATGTTTGGACGGAACCTCTGCCTTACCTGCGTGCTGTTCCTGACTTCGACCAAGGGGCGCCGGTTTACCAATGGAAAGAAAATTTTTCTCGCGCTCAAATCAGCAGTAAGATTTCTGGCGTGGGCAATGTGATCTCGATGAAGCCAGAACGCACTACCGCTCACGGCAGCGTTTTGAGGATGAAAGTAGTCGGAGATGGCGGTTCTAGGGTCATGACTGGCGCAGATTTACGCCGGGTTTTAAATTTGAGGAGTACCCGGTTTACCGTGATTCCTCAATATGGGGGCGGTGGGAACCCAAGGAACAGCGGCCAAGCTCCTACTGGTTTTCAAGTTGCTGGCAAAGGTTTCGGGCATGCTGTAGGAATGAGCCAGTGGGGGGCCTACAATTTGGCCAGGCAAGGATACGGCTACCAGCAGATTTTGTTGCACTATTACCGAGGTGCTACTTTGGCTAGAATTGCAGTCCAGTAACTGCTGGGAATGGGGAAGGAAGAAGTTCGGCAACGGATTATGTAACGGATGTAACGGATATAACGGATGTCAGTCCGAGGGAAGAAGGAAGAAGGAAGAAGGAAGAACGGAAAAACAACTATTCCTGTATCTCTGACTTCCGTGTCCTGAATACAAGGAATCGGGAACTTGTACGGCCCTTCGACTACGCTCAGGAACCGCGTAGTGGCAGGCCAGAAACCGCGTAGCCGAAGTATTGGAAATTGGGAATTGGGAATGACTAATGACTAATGACTAATGACTAATGACTAATGACTAACTACATTAAGGATTGCTATGCAAAAGTGGGAGTATTTATTTGTGGATGCGAATATGTATCCTTTTGGAAACAAGCTGATTAGTTTATATGTAAACGGTGAAGAACAGCGAGATTGGAAACAAGGCTCGCTGCATCTATTTGTCAATCATTTGGGAGAGGAAGGATGGGAACTTGTGGCTCTGGATCATGACTCTAAGTATGACCAAAATTGTTTAATTTTTAAACGCCCTAAGCTTATTTAATAAAACTCGGATTAGAAAAACTTTTGACATCCATAAAGATGGATATTTTCCCAAATTATTAGCAACGAGCTAAAAGCCCGTTCCCCAACAAAGATATTTTATTGTGGAACAGGCATCCTGCCTATTCTTGAAAAGAGTTCAAGATTTGAGTGCAACCTAACTTAACAACAAAGAACTGTTTTTTTCATTAGTATTACAAGTTGTTCGAGCGATCGATCCGGCGCTGCCATTCGGCATCTATTTTGGCTGACTGTTCTAGTTCTTGTTGGGTTAATTCTGTTTCTGTGGTATAAGCTAAGTCTTCTCCAGTGAGAACGTTTTCTGCTGCAAATTCCTGGGCGTAGGCTAGTTTTTTGAGCAAGTTGGCATCGGGTTCGTTTAATAACATTGCTCGCTGCTGACGCTCTTGATTGCGAGCCTCTATCCGGCTATTTTTCCACTGAACCCAGAAGTAGCGAATTAAAGGAATTGCGAGAAATCCGACGCCATAAATCAGGATCATGGGATAAACAGCGCTGACGAAACCGATAAATCCACCGACGATTAAATTATTAGTTAATAGATTCCCCAAAACTAACGCACCGACAAGATTGACGGCTCCTAACCCTGCTGCGAGCATGATTTGGCCGGAACTGGCGTTGCTGAAACGCCACAGCATTTCTCGCAAATAAGCTGCTACTGGCTCAGAATTTCTCTCGGTGGCTGTGGTTTGCAATTGCGGAAAATGGTAGACTATTTGCCCTTCGGGACTGACTTCGGGGCGGCCGTCAAAACGGGCGAGGGCTGGTAACATATATTCTTCGTATTCTCGGGCGTATCCTTGTCCGAGATTGTCTAGATATGGGGCAATTTGTTCGGCGACGACGGCGCCTCGGCTGTTGCGAATTGCAGTGGCAATATCGCTCCACTTACGCTCTTCTAGATTGTAATTGGGATTGCCGTCTCCAAATAGAAAGGAGAAAACTGCTTCTAGAAAACTCATCTGGGGTTTTTGGTCAGTTAAGCGCGATCGCTGCTGGTAGTATGGTTGGTCATGGTTCCAGTAAAATATCCATATTAAGTCGTTCCAGAAGTAGGGAAAAAAGGAAAAGCCGCCGCCTCTGCCGCCCCCGCCGCCACTATCTCCTCCTCCGCCGCCGCTGTTATTGCTATCGCCGCTGGAGAGTAAAATCGTGATAGCAACAAAAATTAAGAGGATGGAAGCTACCAGCACTATGCCGAAAGATATCCGAATCAGATAAAATAAAATGCGCCAGATTTTTTGCCACCATTCCTGCAACTGCAAGCGCAAGAATTTGTTTCGCAAAATATCTCGAAAGTTCTTGGGAAATAGGTAGGCAATGTCGCCGGATTCTGCTACTTGCAGGTTGCCGCCTGCTTCGGAGGCGAGGGTTAACAGTTCTCGCTGGGCAAAATTGACATCTAATCCAGCTTTTGCCGCCACGTCTCCAACCGTAACGCGGTAGCCAAGTTGTTCGACGGCTTGCATAATGGTGGGATTCGGAGCCATAGGTTTCTCTCTGTGAAAATTACCCGGTTATTTTTATTATATATTGCGGGAATTCGAGCTGGTTTTGGCGATCGGGCTTCTGATTTTTTTTGAGGCTGCCCTTGACAATCAAGCATCCAGGATACCCGCCACGTGATTCATCCGTCCAGAAATAAAAAACCTGTATCCGAGAAACTTGCCCCCCGAATTTATCCGTGGGGTCAATGCTAAAATCTAAAATCTAAAATCTAAAATCGATTGACTTTGGGGCAAAATATTGCTAGTGTTTTGCCGCATAACTTTTAAGTATGGGCTGAACTCGAATAGCTTAATAAAACTTTGTGATTGAATTTCTCCTCGGCATTTGCTTTTGCTTGTTTGCTCTGAGGGTCAAGGAGGGGGGATTATGGGTACAGTTAGTAAGGTACGGTGCGCGATCGCCCGTTGGCGGAACCCTCGAAGAGGATCGCCCCTGCACGCTACAGCAGAACTTTTCCCTTCTGCGCGGGTTTTTGTAAGTTTTGTGTAGAGTGCCAGAGATATGTTAAAGAAATCTAGTTTTTTTGCAAGTCTTGCAAGACTTCTATAAAATAGATAGAGCTTGCGCGGGTGTTAAACCCAAGGGCGTGTTTTAAGGTTCGCACTTGCGATCGACTAAACTTTTTAGCGCCCTCAACACAACGGCCCACTACAACAGTGGCGCAATTATTAATAGCAAAACTTTACAGGCTAATTTTTCTGATTAGCCACTAACCAAAGAATCGCATATGCCAAGAACTCAACGCAACGATAACTTTATTGACAAAAGTTTCACGGTAATGGCTGATATCATCCTCAAGATTATGCCAGCCAAAAAGCAGGCGAAGGAAGCTTTTGCTTATTACCGGGATGGTATGTCAGCTCAAGCTGATGGCGAATACGCTGAAGCGCTGGACAATTATCATGAAGCGCTGAAGCTGGAGGAAGATCCTTACGATCGCAGTTATGTCTTGTACAATATGGGGCTGATCCATACTAGCAACGGCGAACACGATAAAGCTTTGGAATATTACAGCGAGGCTTTGGATCTCAATCCGAGAATGCCACAAGCACTAAATAATATTGCTGTAATTTACCACTATCAAGGGGAAAAGGAAAAGGAAGCTGGCAATATTGAAGGGGCGGAAGGGCTGTTTGATAAAGCTGCGGATTATTGGAAGGAGGCTATTCGCTTGGCCCCAAACAATTACATTGAGGTACAAAATTGGCTGAAGACGACAGGCCGATCGCAAATTGATGTGTATTTTTAACTAGGATGGGCATGGGGCACGGGGCATGGGGCATAGTTAGTAGTTAATAGTTGGTAGTTAGTCGTTTCTCTAATAACAAATAACCAATTCCCTATGTCCAATGCCCAATGCCCAATGCCCAATGCCCAATGCCCAATTCCCCATTCCCCATTCCCGATTTTTATGATTGACAGAGAAGAAGTTCGGAAAGTAGCGAATTTAGCGAGATTGGAATTAACGCCGGAAGAAGAAGAGCAGTTTACTGGTCAACTTAACGGTATTTTGGATTATTTCGAGCAGTTGAGCGAACTGGATACGAGTAAGGTGCAGCCGACAACGCGGGCGATCGATGTTAGTAACGTGATGCGATCGGACGATTTGCAACCTTTTGCTAAGGGAGAAAGTATTTTGGAGGGAGCTCCCGATCGCGAGGGAGAGTTTTTTAAAGTGCCTAAGATTATGTAGGGTTCCCGGTACACATGTAACTGAGGAACATCCCTTGAGGGGCGGGCTAGCCATGCCTACCCCAAAAGCCGATTAAATTAACTGTGGAACAGCTAATAAGCAAGCCCGGTATAAGCCACCCCACAAGCCGATTAAACTGATAGAAACCCAACACAATATCGCTCATAGCGATGATCGGGAAAGTTCATTTTTGGGGCGACAAATAGTCATGTACGTATTAATTGGTGGAGCAGGAATGATGGGGCTGGGTTTAGCCCAGCAGTTATTAAAACTCGGTCATACGGTTGCAATCCTCGATGCCGACCCGCTTGCTTGTCGCTTTGCTCGTGAAAAAATCGGAGTGATGGCATTTGAAGGCAGTGCGGTGAGTACAACGGTTCTTCTGGAAGCAGGAATTAAACAAGCAAACGCAGTCGTTGCAGCACTCAGCGATGATGCACTGAATTTAGCGCTGATCACCCTATCTAGGAGCTATGGCATTTCCCATATTGTGGTGCGAATGCGCGATCGCGAATTCCTGGAAGCCTATCGCCTTGCCGGAGCCAGTCACATCATCAGCACTATTGATTTGGCAGTTGCATCAATGGCGAATGCGATTGAATACCCTCAAATCGAGTCGATGATGCACTTTGAACACGGGCAAGTCGAGGTGCTAAAGCTGCCAGTTCCAGGCGATTGCAAGGTGGCAGGTCGCACCGTTGCTCAAATTGCTCAAGACCCTCGTTTTCCAACAGGTTCGCTGATTATTGGTTATCAATGCCATGCCTGCGCCAATCTGGAGATTCCGAACGGCAATACTGTTCTTGAAGCAGGATCTACCATCTTGGTCGTCACCCGTCCAGAGCTAGTTCACCACATGATTGATTACCTCGGCATTCGCGCTAGTCATCTGCCAACGTTAGAAGTTTCTCATCCAAATCTTTGATGTAAGGATGAACCAGATCCTCTGGGACAATTCGCTTGCGGAGGGCATCGCTAACTGCTCCTTTTTCTGCTAGAAGCAATCGCCGCCGAATCGTATCTAGCCCGCTGCGATCGCCCTCTAGTTGCCCAGCCCGATGTTTATTGTAGAGCTCGCGCAGCACTCGCTCAGACTGTGCTATTCGTGCTTGATACGATGCCCATAACTCCTCGTAAACTGCCTTCGGCAACACGCCTGCTTTCAGCAAACTATCTAGCTCATCTTGAGCCGCTTTGGAAGCAATCAACTGAATCTGTAACTGCCCCGCTTCCTGCATTACATCAGAAACACGGCTAATTTTTAGTCGTTTTACCAGCCAGGGTAAACTTAATCCCTGTCCTACCAGGGAGAATAAAACTGCACCGAACACCAGGGCAATGATGTTATCCCGTCCTGGTAGGGTCAAGGGAATCGCAACAGCTAAGGCCATTGAGAGAGACCCTTTAATATTCCCTAAAACCAAAATGTGCTGCCAGCGTAGCGGAATGGGGCGATCGAACCAGCGCAGCCCCGCTAATAACAAATAGACCGAGAGAATCCGTCCCAGTTGATAGGCCAGAATGACGAATAAAATGGATGGCAAAATTCTCCACAGCGTCAGGAGGTTAATTTCAATCCCAATCAGCAGGAAAATAAACGTATTGACCCCAAAACCAGCGTATTCCCAGAAACTCAGCAAGGTAATCCGATCCGAGGCAGACGAACTGCGAGGCAGCCCAAGGTTGCCAAAAACAAGTCCAGCGATGACCACCGCCACCGCGCCCGATACGCCTAAAAATTGTCCGATTTGGAAAGTTCCCAATGCGAGAGCGACGGTTAACAAAAGGCTACTCAACCGATCGTTCAAGCGAACAAATATCGGCACGCTCAAATAACCTAAAACACCTCCGACCAGGGCCCCACCTATGGCAACCACGAGAAGTTCCTTCACGCCTTGTATAGGGGTGAGAGAGCCTGTCGCATAAATGACCAAAACCAAATTAAATGAAATTAGAGCAGCCGCATCATTGAACAGGGTTTCTCCTTCCACGATGGTGGATAGCCGGGAAGGCACACGGATCTCTTTAAAAACCGCGATCATTGAGACTGTATCAGTGTTTGCCAGAATGACTCCGATCAGCAATGCCGGAATCCAGTCTAGTCCTAGCCCAAATTTAACCAGAATAGCGATAATTGCTGAGGAAAATATCGAGCCTGGGCCCGCCAGCAGGGCGATCGGCTTAAAGGTGCTGCGGAGACGGCTGATATCAGTATTGATAGCTGCTTCAAAAATCAGAATTGGTAGGAAAAGATTTAATACTAAAGAGGGGTCTAAACCAATTCGACGCGACAAGAGCTCCGTAATGGGCAAGCCTGCTAACACTAAGCCCGTCACATAGGGAATCCGCAACCGTTGAGTTACGAGTGCCACAACAGTTGCAATCAGCAGCAGAATGATCAAGATGATGACCAATTCAGGAATGGCTCCTGCCGTTTGGCTATTTGTAGCAGGATTGCTGCCCAAGGGACGTGCTTGCGCTACAATCGACTCGACGATCGCCGATACTCCTGTCATAAAATCGTTTTCCTCAAAGAAATTGACAGATTAACTACGCTTTTAGCTGGCAGGAGACGGTTCACTTTGCAGCAGGCGGAACCGCAAGGTAATTGTCTTTCTTATATTACCTTGAATTTAGGTAGCGTCACAGACGCGCCACGTCAGAATCTCCCAACGTTTAAGGACAGGTTCAGCAATCACGATTTCATTTTCTCTTGCCTCCATGACCAGCAAATAATCTCCCTGGTTAAATCTGTTATTGTAAATTCTTGCTTGTTCTTCTGGCACCAACCATCCTTGAAGTGCGCCATATAGACCGCCAGCAGTTGCAGCAATCCCACTTCCAAAGAAAGTTGCTAAAATGCTTTCCACCGCTACTGCCTGACCAATACCGGGAATTAGCAGGCTGCTGAGTCCAACAATTAAGGCTAGTGAACCTAGTCGTATGCTGCCGTATATCGCGCCTACTTGTGCGCCTGCTGCTCTTGTGATTAAAATTTGCTGCACGCCCAGACAGTCCAAATCATCATTCTCAGAAGGTTTAGCAATCACTGAAATCTTGTGCATGGGGAAGCCCCTGCTTTTTAGCTCAACTAGCGCCTGCTTGGCGTTTCGATGATTAGTAAATAGGCCGCTAGCACGTTTGAGATTTTGGTAATTCATGAGAAATATTCAATATTAAACGCTACAAAATTGGTAAATAGTGTGTAAAGTCGCTGGCAATGACCGCATCACAAAAACCACTTAGTTCAGAGGTGCAAAACGCTTTAGCAAAGCTGACAAAGGAATCATTGGCAGTCCGAATCCGATACAAATTAAGCCTTGGATTAGGTTCAAAGCTTCAGTGTCGAATAACTGATTCATAATGCCCCATTGGCTAAACAGGAATTGGAGAATGAAAATAGCCCCAATGCCGATCGCCACAGCATAGCCAACTGATTCATCTTTACCGCGTAGTTTGGCGACGATCGCCGGAACGAAGCGACTGATGCTTAATAGGTAAAAAGCTTCTGCCGCAACCAATGCTTGAATTGCCATCGTCCGGGCTAGAGCTTCATTGCCTGTGGTTTGGACGATCCATTCAAACATCCCAAAGATCGCAATCCAGTTAAATACCGAAACTGTCAGAATCCGAGCCGTCAGCCTGCGAGACAGAAGCGGTTCATTGGCAGGTCGAGGCGGCTGTTGCATGACATCGGGAGAGGGCGACTCAAATGCCAACGGTAAGCTCAATGCAACTGAACTGACCATATTCAGCCAGAGAATTTGTACTGGCAAAATGGGTAGTGGGGTTGCCAGAAGTACGGCAATCAAGATGGTCATGGACTCTCCACCATTCACGGGCAGGATGAAGGCGATCGCCCGCAGCAAATTTTTATAAACCGTGCGTCCTTCCTCAACTGCTTTCTCGATCGAAGCAAAATTGTCATCCGTCAGAATCATATCTGCGGCTTCTTTTGTGACTTCAGTGCCCGTGATGCCCATCGCTACCCCAATATCAGCTTGCTTCAAGGCGGGAGCATCGTTAACTCCATCTCCAGTCATCGCCACAATCTCGCCCTTAGACTGAAGTGCTTCGACAATGCGGAGCTTTTGTTCTGGTGCGACACGAGCAAATACACAGGTTTTTTCAACAGCATTGGCTAATTGCTGCTGATTCATTAGACCGAGTTCTTGACCCGTAAAAACAGGAGCATCTTGGGTTTGATTTAGTCCCATTTGGTGCGCGATCGCTGCTGCTGTTTTGGCATGATCGCCGGTAATCATCTTGACCTCAATTCCAGCCGTCCGACAGGCTTGAATTGCTTGAATTGCTTCGGCGCGAGGCGGGTCGATCATGCCTTGCAGCCCCAGAAAAGTTAACCCTTGCTCAATATCAGAATGCTCAATTGAAGATTGAGAAGCGGGTACAACTTTCTTGGCAAGTGCCAGAACTCGTAACCCTTTTTTCGCCATTCTGTCTACGGTTTGCTCGATCGGCGCGGAGTTGAGGGATCTCGCCTCTCCCTGTTCATCGAGCATCTGGCGACACCGCTTGAGAATTGCCTCGATCGAACCCTTGACATAAATCAACCGTTGTGGGCGATCGTCATGTAAGGTTGCCATGTATTGAAACTGAGATTCAAACGGCAGTGTATCGATCCGGGAAAGCGCTTCCTCGAGTTTCTCAGTAATTAACCCCGCTTTTTGGGCTACCGCAACCAGCGCCCCTTCCGTTGGACTACCGATCGCAGTCCAGTTCCCATCTTGCACGTCTAGATAAGAATCGTTGCACAACAATCCTGCTTGCAGGCATTCATATAAGGCAGGTGCGTTCGCCAGGTCAACCGAGCGTCCATTTACAGAAATTTCCCCGTCTGGCGCATATCCTCCACCGCTAACCCGATATCGCTTTCCACCGGCATCGATCTCTTGAACAGTCATTTGATTCTCAGTCAAGGTTCCGGTTTTGTCGGAACAAATCACCGTGGTGCTGCCCAGCGTCTCAATTGCCGGAAGTTTGCGAATAATGGCGTGCTGCTTTGCCATTTGGGAAACCCCGATCGCCAGTGTCACCGTTAAAATCGCGGGTAAGCCTTCAGGAATTGCGCTGACGGCAAGCGCCACAGATGCCTTGAACACCTCAACCCAAGAAAATCTCTGGGCAATGCCTGCGACAAAAGTGAAGGCAGCCAAACCTAAAATGACATACAGCAAGGTTTTGCTAAATTTGTCAATTTTGCGACTCAGTGGCGTTTCCAGTGTGCTACTTTGCTGCATTAGTTGGGAGATGTGTCCGGTCTCGGTCATGTCACCGATGCTGACGACCAGTCCGCGTCCCTGTCCAAACGTTACCAGGCTTCCGGTATAGGCCATGTTCGTGCGATCGGCCAGCGGAGTGTCTGCCTCTAAGGGCTGGGATTCCTTCTCAACCGGGACAGATTCTCCAGTTAACGCTGACTCATCGACCTGTAAGTCACGGACTTCGATCAGTCGCAGATCCGCAGACACTTTATCCCCTGAAGACAGCAAGACGAGATCGCCAGGAACCAGTTCGCTGGATGAAACCACTTGCTTTTGACCGTTGCGGAGAATGGTTGCCTCAGTTGCAACAGATTTTGCTAAAGCGGCGATCGCATTCTCTGCCTTTGACTCTTGAACGAAACCAATAGTGGCATTCGTCAGAGCAACCCCAAAAATTACCCCTGAATCAATCCACTCTTTCAGAAATGCTGTTACTATCCCAGCAGCTAACAAAATGTAGATTAGTGGCTGATTCAGTTGCTGAAAAAATCGCAACCAGGCACTTTGCGGCTTCTGAGCCGTTAGTTGATTGGGCCCGAGGATCTCGCGCCGTTGGGCTGACACGTGGGAAGATAGACCTATTTCCAGGTCAGTCTCTAAAAGCCGAGCCACTTTCTCGACAGAGAGGTGATGCCAAGAGTGTTCTACTAATTTTTCTACATTGGTTGCAGTCATAACGTTTCTTGTCAAGCCAAGTGCTTCTCTGCTATTTCGTCTTGTTTCTAGCGTCATTGATGAATGTGAGGGAAAAGTGATAGACTGATTTCTGTTACTCACATTTGGATCACATTTGCTTCCTATACTTAGGAAGAGAACCGACTGAGATAGCTTATCAACTTGCAAACCTTAGTTCACTGGATTTGATTTATGGTTGACTGTTGACTGTTGACTGTTGACTGTTGACTGTTGACTGTTGACTGTTGACTGTAGAAGGAGGGCTCAAAAAAATGAAAATTGCGCGAATTATTTGTTGGCAGCTTTATTCGACTTTACGCCAGATGATGAAGCGCGGATTTGATATCATTCCGGCGCAGCCGGAATTGATATAAAAAGCCTTCCTTTTGATGGATGAACTATCGTACATTCACTTTTGAAGTTGAAAGGCTCAAAGACTTCATGCTGATGTTTATCGGCAAAATTGCGTTTCCCAACAAACAAAATAAACAAAGAATATGCAATTATTAAAGCTATTTGTGCAAGGAATCAGCGTCAGCACAGTTGCAATTTTGGGTTTAGGTGCTTGCACCTCCCCCAATACTTCACAGACAACTGTTCCATCTACTTCTGCTCCCACAACTGCCACTGGAAATACGACTGTTCCCACCACTCCTGCGCCTGCAACCACCACAGCCCAGACGCCTCAGAATCAAGACATTGACGATATTGCCGATCGCGTAGAAGAGGCCTTGGACTCCGATAGCACCCTCAAGTCATTCGATTTGGACGCAGACGATCGGGATAATTCGATTGTGTTAACAGGGCGCGTTCAAACGGCAGAACAAAAAGCATTGGCAGAACAAATTGCTCGGCAAATTGCAGCGAATGTTTCCATCAATAACGAAATCGTTACTCAGTAGTTCTTAATCCTCAAGCGGCAAGAGTATTTGGCGCTTCTTGCCGCTTGAGGAATTGCTTGATCGCAGTAAGGAAACCTCTGGATTTGGCAACCTTATTTGACTGGATGCGATCGCAATATTGAAACAATAAACTTATTCCACGATTTCGTAACGGACTAACTGGCGAACATTTTGACGTGATAACTGGAGCTCTTGCGCGATCGCTGCCTCTATCTGGGTTGCGTCAGTAATTGGCAATTCTAATTCCAATCGCTTCAAAATGGGTTCTGCTGTTTCTACCGCAACCTGGGTGGTTCCTTGTTTTCGGTTAATCACCGCGTTGATCAGCAATATATTGACAGACACCGTTGCTTTAAGCTGGGTATCTGCCTGAAGTTTATTCTTTGCGATCTGGGGTTGTTGTAATTCTTGAGCCATTAGGAAACTGGAACCAACCCAAAACGCGATCGCCACAAACGGCAATGGCAACCAAAACTCTGCGCCTGATGCTTTTAGCCAACGTTTAGTAACCGGCCACATAAATTTTTTACCCCACCCCAACCCTCCCCGAACCCGCAGGTAGGGAGTAAGAAATTCACAAATGATTTAGGATTGCTATATTTGCACTTTAGTGGAGTTACCGCTCTGCTGAAATCATACTCAAGGGCGATGCGTCAAATATTTCAGTTCGATAAGCCCAATTAAAGAAAAATATGAGAATCTTACTTGTGGAGGACGACCCAAAGCAACTGATGCCACTTCAAACAGTGCTGTCTCAAGCAGGACATAGCGTGGATGGGGTAAAAGATGGAGAGACGGCCCAGTGGCTGTTATCAGAAAAAGAATATGATTTGTTGATTTTGGACTGGATGTTGCCACATATCAGTGGGGTAAATCTCTGTCGTCAATATCGCTCGGCAGGGAAAACAGCGCCGATTTTGATGATTACGGCAAGAGACACTACGCCTGAAAAAGTGACCGGGTTAGACGCAGGTGCAGATGATTACCTGGTGAAACCGATCGATTTGGTTGAATTCATGGCACGAGTCCGGGCATTAAGACGGCGATCGCCCCTTTGGCAAGGAGATACGCTCAGCCTTGAGGATCTGCACCTCCACCTCGATACTCTGACTGTTGAGCGACAAGGTGCAACCGTTTCCCTCTCCAGTCGCGAGTTTCAGTTGTTGGAGTATTTTATGCGTCATCCTCGACAGGTTTTGACTCGGAATCAGATTGAACAAGGCGTGTGGGAATGGGGGACTGAACCAGAGAGCAATGCGATCACTGTTCTAATTCGCAAACTCCGCCAACGCTTGCAGGCTGTAGGATCAGCAGATTGGATTGAGAGCATTTACGGTATGGGTTATCGCCTCACTTCCCCTCAAAAGTAACGATCGTGAAGGCAAGCTGTGTTTAATCAAAGTCGTCGCAATCTGGCTCGTTGGTTCACCCTCTCAATGGGAAGCATTCTCGTGCTGTTTGCTGGGGCGATTTATCATATTGAGGTAAAAGATAAACTAGAGGCGCTCGATCGACTGCTGTATGACAAAACTAGAGTCATGGCTGCCAGCGTGCATTATGAAGTTCGCCAAAACCAGAACCAGGTCGATCTGAGTCATGTTTCCTTGTTAGGCAGTGGTTCGCATCCCCTTGCTGAAGATCTGATTTACGTGCGCTGGTATAACGCACAAGGGCGGCTAGTTCGTTTTTTTGGGAATTCTCCTCCCGATCGGTTAAATACGCCTTTTGGTTATCTCACAGTTCGATCGACCGATCCGCTTTTGGGAAAAGGGATCTGGCTGCGTCAGGTGACATTACCAGTCGAAGGCAGAACCGGGGTGCTCGGCTATCTTCAGGTTGCAACTCCCCTGACAGAAACTCAAAACAGCCTCACTCAGCTTCAGATTGTGCTCACTCTCGCTGTCCCGCTGACACTGGGCTTAATTGCCCTCACAGGTTGGTTTCTCAGTGGGCTGGCCATGCAACCGATTCGGCAAGCCTATCAGCAGCTTCAGCGCTTTACAGCCGATGCCTCTCACGAGTTGCGATCGCCCCTCTCTGCCATTCTCACTAATGCCCAGCTTGGGTTGCTGATCGCGGCTGATGATTCGCGTTACCATCCTCCCTTAGAAAACATTGTAGATAGCGCAAAATCAATGGGAGCGCTCGTGAATAATTTACTGCTGTTGGCTCGTCATCAGGGGCGACTTGCGCCGGAATCGCTGAGGTTAATCAATCTCAACGAGCTCCTCAGCAATTTAGCAACCCAGTTTCTCGCACTTGCAGAAGCCCAAAATATCAAACTCACCTGCGAATCACCGGAACAACGGATTGAATTATTGGCTGACCCTGATTTGCTACGGCAAGTAGTCGAAAACTTGCTTTACAACGCCTGTAAATATACTCCCGTTGGCGGAACTGTAAAGATACGCCTAGTTCTTCATTCCAATTTGGCAGTCATTCAGATAATTGATACGGGAATCGGTATTCCAGAAGCGGACTTACCCTATATTTTCGATCGCTTCTATCGAGTAGACACCGAGCGATCGCAGGAGAGTGGAGGCTTTGGGCTGGGGTTAGCGATCGTCCAACAAATTGTCAAGGCACACAGCGGACAAATACAGGTGACGAGTGAAGTGGGCAAAGGCTCAACGTTCCAGGTTGAACTGCCGATCAAACCTTATCACTAAGCCGCCTCAAACGAGAGAGAAGGTGCACTCTGCTTTAGACGTAACTGCAATGTATGTGGTGTATTTGGATGAATGCCGATGAAGCTGAAACATGATTTCTGGGTTGGTTGGGCGCTAGGGGCGATCGTCATTACCTCTTGTTCAGAGCAAACTACCTCACAAAGGCAACAACCTGATATAAAACGTGAAATTTCACTGAGAGGAGTCCCGTTAGATAAAACAAAAGTTGTGATGGGACAAACCGTATATGTCCCTATTTACTCACATATTTATCACTACAATAGCCAGGATCAAGTCATGAATTTGTCAGCCACCCTCAGTATCCGCAATACGGATCTGACAAATTCGATTATTATTACTTCGGTGCGTTACTACGATAGCGATGGGAAATTGATTAGGCAGGACATTAAGAGTCCAGTAGAACTCAAGCCGCTTGCTTCCACAGACTTTTTCATTGCAGCAGATGATACAAGTGGAGGTTCAGGTGCAAACTTTCTTGTGGAGTGGGTTGCAGAAAAAACGGTTTATGAGCCTGTCATTGAAGCTGTCATGATTAGTACCTCTTCTTCGCAGGGCATTTCCTTTGTCAGCCCCGCTAAAGTTCTCAAGCAACACAGGATGCAAAAGTGATTTTAGAGGATTAAATTCTTGCTTTACAAGGTAGTTGGAGACTACCCTAGAAGGGATTGAGGGATTGCTAGCAAAAGGTTGTATTTTGCAATTAAAATGTCCATATGTCAATACGGTTCAGATAAGCACTCATGGAGACAAACCCCTGTGAAAAACAGATACTGCATTGGCGAATCCTGCCCGCAGGGCTTATACCAATTCACTATGAAGGTACACTAAAATCTAGGGTAAAAGTAGAGGAAATCCAATATGGCGAACAAACTTCAGGTACAAATCCAGGAAACGGTTGAGGAACTAGAGCATCGGCTCGAAGGTCATGCGACCGCCGTAAATAAAGAAAAATTACTGGTATTATACTGGCTGGCCACCAAAAAAATCCAAAAAAGAGCAGAATTAGCCACGATGTTGAAACGAGACGAATCAACAATATATCGTTGGTTAAGAGCTTACAAACAAGGTGGAATTAATGAATTACTTAGCATAAAAAAAGCTCCCGGAAAGACTCCACATATTCCACCTGAAGTTAGAGAAAAATTAATCAAAAAACTCCAAGAACCACAGGGAGAAACAAGTTATGGCAAATTACAGACCTGGCTCGAAAAAGAATGCGGAATTAAAGTGAGCTATAAAGTGGTACATGACCCAGGGTAAACGCATCTAAATTAAGTTGACATAAAATCATATTTGTGCGTGAGTCTTTTTCTGAAAAAATCCTTCTTAAAACTCTTAAATCCGATGGAATTAACCCAGT
>NZ_JAUBTU010000094.1:0-27557 GCF_036705085.1 Microcoleus sp. B6-A1 | reverse complement strand
GAGCTGATTTTCTCTGTTTGACCCTCACGAGTGAGTGTCAGTAACATGATACCTCATCTTTCAGAGAAAGGCTATATTAAACTTGACGATTGACAGAGTTTCGTAAGATAAGACATGAGTATTCTCCTTAAATCATAAATCAAAATTCCCCACTGCCACCACAGGCAATGGGGTCAACGGATGTGATGCTTTCTGGCTCGTTATCCTACAATCTTGAGCGACGAAATGCTATCGTTATTGATACGACCAGGGCTGATTGCAAGATTAGGATACTCTCCCGGTGGAAGTTTCACATTACTCCCGGTGAAGTTAGTATCCCCAAAAACTTGCCATGTACCAGAGATTACTTTAGCTGATGTAATTTTGTCGTTCCAAAAAGTTCCGATATTAGCTAAGTCTTGGGTAAAGGTATTGGAATTACCTCCAAAATTGGAATCGCTATACACAGTTATTTCAGCCATTATCTGTCTCCTAAATTAGTCAGTTTTATTTAAAAAAGTCCAAAAAATATCCAACCGAAAGTTTTGTTAACCAGGAACTTTTTTATGGGAAATTTGGGCGGGCAGAAGGTTAGTTTTATTGGCTAACCTCCTGGATGCTTACTTAATAGCTGCTATTAGAAGCAGCTATGTTGACAAGCTTTTCAAACCTGTTATGCAGGAACTTGAAGTGTTTGACCAACTTGTAATTTTCCAGGGCTAACACCAGGATTAGCAGCTGCAATTTTTTGCGCGTTCGCATCACTGCCATTACCATAGTGGAACTCTGCAATACTGGAAAATGTTTCTCCAGCGGCTACAGTATGTGTTTTGTTAGACATGATTTTTTCCTTTGTTGTTAAGGTCGTTGTCTTTTGTTTCTAAACTCTCTCAGACGATTCCAGCAGGCAAATTCAGATTTTCTCGATCTAATTAGAGGCTTTTGTTCACCTCGTCGAGTTTCGATTGAATCTCAGATTTGGTTTCTTTCCTCGTAAACCTAACTTAAGCCTAATCGTTGAATAAAATATCTATCATTGTGAATAGGTTATTAGAAATTTAAAGATTTATCCGCAAGTTTAATGTTGGAAAAACCCTCATAATTGCTGTTAGTAAAAACTTGTTTGTCTCCCTGACAGTATAACTTTGACAGCCATATTGAGATAACTAAATTGCAGTTTTAATGCGTCAGGCTGCTTACTTATGTTGAGTTTATCGTACTCATCAATAGTGTTATTAAATTACCAGGCAGGCATAAAAGTCGTTATTGTAAATGACCTCATCTACTGTACGGGTAAAAAACTGAGATTACTCTTTTATGATTTCATGATGCGGAATTAGGGCGATCAATATTACGTTTAAAATGTGAAGAAAATGTGAGGATATCGTGAGGTAGATATCTCCCTGATTTGTCACTCCCGAAAAACGTTGCTTCGCACGACAGACGGCTTAAAAATAGCGGGTGTAGAGCGATCGCCTTTGCTGAAGCGCTTCCTCTCTGGATCAACTCAAAATGTGGACTGTGGATTCATTATTTTATAACCTATTTTTCTTCTTAGTCTTAATGTCCCGAACTAAAGAAGAACCTTTGGTAAATTGATAATAAAGCTTGTCCCCTTGCCCTCTGCACTTTCAACCGCAAGTGTCCCTTTATGGGCTTCAATAATACTCTTTGCTAAAAATAATCCTAATCCCCAGCCAGTTTGCTCCTCGGCACAAATGGTTCGACGAAATTGTTGAAAGAGGATGGATTGAGCGTCTAGGGCGATCGGATCGCCTTCATTATGGACGGTGAGGCTGATCTGCGTTTCAGTTTGCTGGAGCGTGAGTGTAATCGGCGTACTAGGCGCACCATATTTCACAGCGTTAATTGCTAAATTTTCAATCACCCGCCGTATTTCTTTTCGACTGCAATAGCTCGTGATATCAGAATCAGAGACTACAACAAACCGATCTCCATACGCGAACCTCAAATCTTCTACCACCTCTTGGACTAGCATCACAAAATCGCATTCTTCAAATTCAATCTTTAAGCTCTGCCCTGCCCGCAGCCGACTCGCATCCAGCAGATTTTGAATCATCGAATCCAGCCGATTGATCGCATTGAGCATCCTTGCGGCCACATCCGCGTGGCTATCTCCTCGTTCAAGCCGCCGCAGAGTTAGTTGAGTTCCCATTTTTACGACATTGATGGGATTTCTGAGGTCGTGAGTTAGCGTCACCATAAATAGTTCTTGAATATCTCGCAGCGTTTCGGAGAATTGAGTGGCGGCGTCATTAACGGCTTGCTCAATGGAGCCGATAATAATGTCTCTATCTTGCACTTCCAAAGGTGCTTCTTCTTCTAAAACTTGAAATATTACTTGACGGAGGAGGTGATACTCGAAAATGAGGTGACTCATGGAGTAGTCCGCATACCCCGCCCGTTCATGCCCATGCAGCTTGCCAATCCGCGTACTTTCTACCTCGTCGGCTGTGATGCGGGCAGATGTCCTGACAATTCTGTTTGAGAGTTCATCCACCAGTTGGTTTAAGTACAGAGGTAGGGAATCTTGCAAGACAAGAGAATTTTGATGCGTTGATGCACTGACTTCATCACGCGCCCGCTTCTCCCACATCCGCATAATTTTTTCAGCATTTTGTTTAAGACGGTCAGACGCTTGGTTGGACATCGTTTCTTATTTTCGGGATGAGTCGCTGTTGGGAGAACATTTTCTCCCTTATTTATAATGCCCCGCGAGCAATTTTGCAAGTATATAGGCAGCATCAGCCTTTAGGAGGTTAGCAAGTAACAGGTCTAAATCTCCTCGTGAAACAGGCTTGAATATCAGTTCCCATTGCGGTAATTTCTACCGACAGGCAAATGCCAATTCCACAAAACAATCAAAATCATCCAATTATGTAAGGGCTTAGAATTCCACATCTTCTCGCTCATTTTCCTCTGTTCTGGGAGTATCCAAACCAGTCGCGGCCCAGCGCATTGTTTCAATGTATTTTGCCAGACTCGCCACAGTCGGAGCCTCAAACAAATTGCTGACCGATAACTCGACTTGCAAAGCGTCTCGGATGCGAGAAATTAACTGAGTTGCTAGCAGGGAATGCCCCCCTAGTTCAAAGAAATTATCGTATATACTAACCTGCTGTTTTCCCAAAACCTTAGCCCAAATTTTCCCCAGCATTTCTTCGATATCAGTCCTAGGCGCTACATAATTTTCTGTTATATCCTCGCTGTCTGTCTCTATATCAGGCAAGGCGCGGCGGTCTAGTTTGCCATTAGGCGTCAGCGGCATATTCTCCAACACTGCATAACTTGCAGGAACCATATATCCTGGTAACTTTTCTTTCAAAAATTGGCGCAAGTCACTTGACTTGAGATTGTGACTTTTTGATTTTTCATTAATACCGTCAGGAATAACATAAGCTACCAAATGTTTATCGTCGGGGATGTCTTCCCTCACAATTACTACTGCTTCGCGCACTTGTGGATGCTGGCACAAAGCCGCTTCAATTTCTCCCAACTCGATGCGGTAGCCGCGAATTTTTACTTGGTCGTCAACGCGGCCTAAAAACTCGATGTTGCCGTCAACCAGATAGCGACCTAAATCACCTGTTTTATAAAGGCTAGAACCAGATTTATTGCTAAAAGGATTAGGAATGAATGCAGCAGCAGTTAAATCTGGCTGGTTGAGGTAGCCTTTCGCTAGTCCGTCACCGCCGACGTACAATTGACCTATAACACCGATCGCCACCGGCTGCAAATCCGCATCGAGGAGATAAATTTGCGTATTGGCGATCGGGCGGCCGATGGGGATAGAGGTTGCGGTTTCTGGTACGTCTTGCACGCAATAATAAGCCGAAAATGTGGTATTTTCTGTAGGCCCGTAAACGTGAATTAATTGAGTGGTTTGCGCCTGTTTTAGGACTTTTTTAACCCATCTCATATCGACAGATTCTCCGCCAAACAGCAAGCAGCGCAGCGAATCAAAAGCTTGCGGTAAAACTCTAGCAATTTGTTGAAATAATGCCGTTGTTAAAAACAAAACTGTGATGCCTTCTTGGCGCAGTTCTAAAGCTAAATCGTGAGGCGAAAGGGTAATATTTGTGCTAATTCCCACGAGTTGAGCGCCGTTAAGCAAAGCTCCCCAAATCTCGAATGTGGCTGCATCGAATGAAGCGTTTGATGCTTGGGCAATTTTATCTGTAGGTTCTATTTTTATATAATTTGTGTTGAGTACCAGCCGATTTACTGCTTTGTGGGTGACAGCAACTCCCTTGGGTTTTCCTGTAGATCCAGAGGTGTAAATAACGTAAGCTAGGTTGTCTGCTGTTACGGTGTTGGCGGGATTTTCGGCGCTTTCTTTGGCTATGTGTTCCCAGTCGCGATCGAAGTAAATCACCGAGTTTGAGAAGTCTAGGAAATTCTCAATCAATTTATCCTGAATTAGCAAGACTTTAACTTGAGCATCTTCCAGCATCAAGTTTAGCCGATCGCGCGGATAGCTCGGATCTAACGGTAGATAAGCCCCTCCCGCTTTCAGTATAGCCAACATCCCGACAATTAGGTCGATCGAGCGCTCTGCACAAAGCCCCACTAAAACCTCCGCCCCCACGCCCAGTTTTTGTAGGTAGCGCGCCAGTTGGTTGCTGCGACTGTTGAGTTCTCTGTAAGTGAGGTGCTGGCTGTCGAAAGTTAGGGCGACATCCTCCAGATGCTGCTGGACTCGCTCTTCAAATAACTGATGAATGCACTTATTTTGAGGATAATCTGTCCGAGTATCGTTCCATTCTCTGAATAATTGATTCACTTCATCCTCGCTCAATAAAGGTAAGTTAGCGATTCTTTGTTCTGGATTAGTCACAATGCTTTCCAGTAGCGTTTTAAAATGCCTCAGCATTCGGGCGATCGTAACTTCATCAAATAAATCTGTATTGTACACAGCTAAGCCTCGGAGTCCTTCCGAATCTTCCCAATGTTCGCCGTATCTGCTCCTAAAATTATCAGAAGCTTCCCACAAATACAGCTCTAAATCAAAGCGCGTGGTTTGAGTCTCCAAAGGAAAAGAACTCAACTTTAATTCTGGCAATTCTAGCTCGTCCAGCGGCGCATTTTGCAGCCCGAATACCACCTGAAACAGCGGGTGGCGATTCAACGATCGCTCTGGGTGCAATTCCTCGACTAGCTTCTCAAAAGGCAAATCTTGGTGAGCGTAAGCTCCCAGGGTTACTTCCCGCACCCGGCCCAAAAAATCTCGAAATGTCGGGTTTCCCGAACAGTCTGTTCGCAGCACTAAAGTATTGACAAAAAAGCCGATTAATGCTTCGATTTCGCTGCGGTTGCGATTGGCGATCGGCGAACCGACAACAATATCTTCTTGTTGCGAGTAGCGGTAAAGCAAAGTTTGAAATGCAGCGAGCACTGTCATAAATAAAGTCGCTCCTTCTCGCTGCGAGAGCGCTACAAGTGCGTCCTTCAGCTTTTTCGGCAGTTCTAAATATTGAGTTTTTCCGCGATAATTTTGCCTAGCTGGTGCAGGGCGATCTGTCGGCAAATTTAACACAGAAATTCCGTGCAATTGCTGCCGCCAATAAGCAAGCTGAGTTTCTAATACTTCACCTTGCAGCCATTCGCGTTGCCACTCGGCAAAGTCGGCATATTGAAGTGATAATTCTGGCAGGGGAGATGGCTGTTGATTTATCAAAGCTGTATAGATACTCTGCACTTCTCTAATTAGCACACCGATCGACCAATCATCGGAGGCTATGTGGTGCATATTTAGCAATAGAATATGCTCGGTCTCCGTCAGCCGCAGGATGGTGACTCGCATCAGCGGCCCGGTGGATAAATTGAAAGGGCGAAGAGATTCTGCTGCGGAGAGTTTTTTGGCTTCTGTTTGCCGTTGTTCTGGCGGCAAATCTTGCAAGTCTAATACTTTTAAATTAGTCTTGAAAGCCGCAGAGATTATCTGTACTGGTTGGCCTGATATCGCGGCAAAAGTGGTTCGCAAAGTTTCGTGGCGCTGCACTATTTCGTTGAAGGTTTGCTCTAAGGCTGTTAAGTTGAGGGAACCAGTTAAGCGCAGTGCTGTTACTACATTATAGAAAGGGTTTTCCGGTGCGAATTGGTCGAGAAACCACAAGCGCTGCTGGGCAAATGATGCCGGAAAGACAAACACTTCGGCTTCTGAGGAAATATTCAGTTTTTGTATATCCTTTGTAAAGGAATTGTCATAAATTTCGGAGGCCATATCTGTTGCTCTTAGGGGATGGGATGTGTTAATTTTTTGATGCGTGGGGTTGTTTTTTGACCGACAGCATCCAGGATACAAGCCTGCGGATTCATCCGTCCAGAAATAAAAAACCTGTATCCGAGAAACTTGCCCCCCGAATTTATCCGTGGGGTCAAGGCTTCAATTCTAAAATCTAAAATCTAAAATCTAAAATCGATTGACGGTGCGATCGCCTCTTAAAACTTTCGCGAGCAAAAGATCGGAACCTTTAATATAATAAATCTGGGTGCGGGAGTGCGGGAGAGACGCGGGCAAAAGAAACGGGGTTTCTGCCTGCTGGATCGAGTTATCCATTGAGGGGCTAGGAGTGCCACCCCCCAATCAAATTTAGTCGCGGAACGGGCTCTTAGGTTTGTGAGTCGGGTGCAATCGGGTGAGTTATATGCGAGAATTACCGGGAGCAATTCGTGGAGAGGTCAAGCTGTATAGCAATCCTCAATGATTTGTGTAATTCTTGTAGGGGCGAAACCCACGCCCGGTTGCCCCGATGCAGGCTGGGGTAGGCACTCTTAGCACTACCCCTACATATTTTTACAACTGATGCGAGGATTGCTATAGTATGATTTCTAATTGCACAAAGTGTTCTTGGGGGGATTAAGAGCGGGATAGCTTTGCTTCACGCAATTTTCTCACATTTGTAGCTTAGCGACTACTATTGATTCAACAGTGTCCGCAATTTCTTAGATCAACTCACTAGAACTTGCGGCCTGATTTGGCAAAATACTTAAGAACAGTGAACGTGCAGTTTAAATTAGAGGTTATAGGCTAATGGCGCAGCGGAACGTATACTCGTCAAAGGACGAGCCAGAGGAAGTACAATCAGCAGAAGAAGTCCTCCACTCAGTAATGCAAGAACTGGACGCTTTGCATCAAAATGTCAAAGGTCAGTTAAATCAAGACATTACTCGGCTGCAAACTGAAAAAAATCACCTGATTGAGGATATTGAAGACCTGCGGGAGCAATATCGCAAATTGCAGTCTCAGCAAATGGAATCTCTGTCGGGGCGATACATTCAGCAGCAGCAATTGTGGCTGAAGCAGTTGGCTCAAGTTTTGGCTCACAATTTGCAGGATTTGTTGGTGCAGCGGTTCAACGAACTCAGCGCTAACTCTGGAAATTCTCTCAGCAGCCCTATTCCCAGCGGCGAGTTCCCGATACCCCTGCCGCCAAGCAACTACGACGAACGCGCCTCGCAGTTGCTGGCGGCGCTGGATGAAAGGATCGATCGCAGTTTCCAGATGCTGGAACAAGATTTGAGCAGCTATGAAAGCGAGCTTTCCGTGCGGCTAAACAATATGCAAACCCTAGAGCGGCAAGGGGAAGAACTGTTACAAAATCTCGTAAACCGCATCAGGGAAGAACTCGAAGAAGAAGAAGAATATCTTGAGAATCCTTTCGATGCTCAAGATTCCTATGTCGAAGAATCAACTAATTCTGTTAATTCTGTCCGCCCGCAACTTCTGCAGCCAACACCTGTGGAAAGGCCGCGGGAAGCCGTACCGGCACCCTCTTCAGTGCCCTCGACCGCATCCGCTAAAGCACCTTCTGTACAGACAGGTTTGGTGCTGGCTTTGTCTTCGGCGGTGGTATTGTCGCTGTTTAATGTTTGTTTAAGAATTCTGATTAAAGGCAAAACTCCTCGGGTGGTTTTTGGCTTGTTTGAATTTCCGGGGGTGGTGACTCCGGGTTTTGGAAATTCTTTGTTGATTTTGTTGATGCGGCTGATCGTGGTGATGGCTTTGATGCCGATATTGGCGACATTTCTGTATCCTTCTGTTTGGAAAGATATTAGGCGGTTGTTCCAGTCGGGCGATCGAGCTTTGTGGAGTAAAGTTTTAGGAAGCGCATTTTTTCTGTTTTTGTCTCAGGTTTTGATTTATTTGGCGATCGGCAATATTCCGGCGGGGATTGCGATTACGATTTTCTTTATTTATCCGATCGTCACCGTACTAGGTTCTTGGATCTTGTTTGGCTCTCGCCCCAGCACAGTCGGTTTGTTGGCGATATTCGGGATTACCGTAGGTCTGATTTTAGCTGGGTGGCCGAGTTTTGCGGCCCCAGCTCCGGGCGGCGGCAATGTTGGAGTGGGAGTCGCTGCAGCACTGGCTTCTGGGATTACCTTTGCAGGTTACGTATTGCTGACGCAAATGGCTGCGGGCAAGCTGCACCCAATTCCTTTTAGTTTAGTTAATTTCGCCGCGATTTTTGTATTTTCCTCCCTGAGTTTGTGGGTGCCACTGTCGGAAAATTTTTCTCCTAAAATTGACCAAAATGTTTGGCCTGGTTTGATTTTGGGAGGCGTTGTTTTAGGGGTGCTGACCCTGTTTAGCTATCTTTTGAATAATTTTGCCATCCGGTTTGCGGGGGCCGCCTTAGCGTCAGTAATTGGCACTTTGGGGCCGGCAATGACCGCACTATTCGGTTTTCTAATTATCAATGAAAAGTTGCAGCCGGTGGCAATTCTCGGCATGGCTGTGGTGACGTTGAGCGTGGCTGCTATGAGTGTGGAACGCATAGTCGCTCCTCAAAAGAAGGCTAGTTAAGGCAAGAATTTGGGCGATCGGCCATTCCCAAACCCGGTTTCTTGAAGAAACCGGGTTTCTCTATGCCGAGACAATATCAATAGGCTTATTGCATAAATCTTTGATTGATATCAAATCCGGTAGCATCGGAATTATTCCTCTCTGTATTCTCTCCCTCTGCGTTCTCTGCGCCCTCTGCGGTTAAATCATTCCGATACAACCGGAAACGATATGATAGGGAAACCGCAGAGGCATTTCAAGATCAATACGCTTGGGTTAAAACTGTTTATTCTTCGGAGATACCCCTAAATCCCCCTTCTTAAGGGGGACGCAAGAGTAAGTTCTTGTCCAACCCCCTACTCCCCTTAAGAAGGGGAGTAGGGGTTGAGTAGGGGGCAAGCTAAGGGGGGAGCGGGCTTAACTGAACCGTATTGATTTCAAGATAGGAGAACGAATGCCTACAATTGGAGTTTAAACAACAGAAATAACCACTCGAAAACCCACAATACTAGCCTTACAATCCGGCTGATATCTGAGGCGACACGCGCTGCGACAATTCGGAGGATGATCGTTCCAAGAACCCCCCCGCAACAACCTCAGCGAAGAGTCCCCGTCAGACTCCCAAACGCTACCATCCGCAGGCGCACCGTTATAATTATTGTGCCAAGAATCCGCGCACCATTCCCAAACATTTCCGTGGAAATCGTACAATCCGAAAGCATTAGGTTTAAAACTGCCAACATCTGTCGTTTGAAAGCGATAAACTCCCTTCGACGCATCAGCGTAATTAGAATTTCCGTTGTAATTTGCTAACTCGCTGGTAATCGTTTCCCCAAAATGAAACGGCCCCGTAGTTTGCCCCCGGCAAGCATATTCCCATTGGGCTTCGCTAGGCAAGCGATAATTCTTACCAGTTTTGCGAGAAAGTCGATCGCAAAACTCCACAGCCTCGTACCAAGATACATTTTCTACAGGTCGATTTGCACCTTTAAAACGGGCCGCATTGGGATTCAGAAATATTTTAATTTCCGGCAGCGCTGCAACTGCTGTCCACTGGGCCTGAGTGACTGGAAATTTGCTAATATAGAAAGAGCCTAAAGTTACTGGGTGCTGCGGTTTTTCGTCGCTGTCACCCCGATCTTTTGGAGAACCCATGAGGAAAGTACCGCCAGGAACAGATACCATTTCCAGCATTGTACTGCTACCAAGATGTTCTTCAAAAAAACGCGCTTGGCCGCTGTTAACATTAGTTGGCTTCCCGCGCTTGTCTACTGTCACCACCTGAAATTCAAAAGTGTTTTTGACAGCCGCAATTTTCTGCGATGCCTTGTTAGGAGGCGGATTGGTGTTGGATTTTCCCCTGGGATTGACAGAGATATTGCTATTGATTTGCCCGCTGTGATTGAGCGGAGTATTAATAGCAAGTGGCCCTCCCTTTGTCACAGAAGACTTTAAAGCAAGTGGCCCTCCCTTTGTCACAGAAGAACTTAAAGCAAGTTGTCCTCCCTTGACAAAAGGGGGTTGGGGAGGTAAAGAATAGAGATTTAAAGCTTTGATTACTTCATCAGCAGATTGATATCTATTTTTGAGATAATCTTGAATTAATTTGTCTAAAACATTTGCCAACTCGCTGCTGACTTTTGTGCCGACTGGCAACCGTTCTCTCCACATCCAGCCGCCGTTGATCGGGTCATAAAGGTCATCGGAACCGTCAATTTTTGGCAAACATTGAGTTAGTAGTCTCAGGCAAGTTATTCCCAAACTGTACAAATCGCTGCCGGGGAAAACTTGACCGCGCATTTGTTCTACAGGCGAATATCCGGGCGTTCCTACCGTCGTGCCTACTTTGCTCATCAGGGAGCCCGTCACTTGTTTGGAAATGCCGAAATCTATCAAAACTAACTCTCCCCGCCCTCCCCTTCGGAAAGCTGAATTCCGAAAATTTCCCGCCTTTGGTAGGGAGGAGTTAACAGAGGTGCGGCGGCGCATGATATTCTCAAGTTTGATGTCTCTGTGAATGACATGGCGATCGTGCACAAATTTCAAAATCGGCAAAATATCTGCCAACAACTGCCAAATTTTTTCTTCGCTAAAAACACCCTGCTGAGTTAATTCTGCTAGTAAAGTTTGCCCCTCAATCAACTCTTGTACTAAATAAAGTCGCTTGTCTTGTTCAAAATAAGCAATTAATCGAGGAATTTGGGGATGTTCGCCGAGTTCGTAAAGTCGTTTCGCTTCTTCCTTAAACAATTGTGCGGCTTTTTCAAGTGCTGAGGTTCCTTGAAATTGGGGTACAAACTGCTTGATTACGCAGGGATCGTCCATGCGATCCGTATCTACCGCTTCATAAGTTCTGCCAAATCCCCCTTCGCCCAACAGTCGAATCACGCGGTAGCGGTTTCTGAAGAGAGGCGTGAGGTCGGACTGGCCGCAACTTTGACAGAATTTAGAATTGTCGGGATTGAAAGGATTGGAGCAACTTGGATTAGAACAGTAGAACATATCTGGGAAGAAATGATCCGGTTAAGGTTATGATATCATGTCGGGTTGATTTGTTAATTGATACTCGGCTGGTAATTGGTAATTGGTAATTGATAATCGGTAATCGTTAATCGTTAATCGGTGGGTATTACCCCTCATTTGTGCGTGGCGAATATATTCTGACTTAGGAATTATAACTTACTGACTTGTTCATTATTCTTTAACGCCAATATTCCTCGCCACAGTCGCCAATCGACTGATATCAATCCCTCGATTTCTTCAAGATCGGGTTAAGCCGATGACATCTGCTGCATCCGGGATCAAACCAAAAACACTAGAATTATCTGCTAAATGTTGGGAAGCAGGCATCAAGATATTTAAAGATAAATCCCGATCGCACTTTTGGCATGGATATTTCCGTGAGTTCCAGACACCTGCCACATTCTGTTTAATACGCCGTTAAATTGGGAGTCAACTGCGATCTGCAGATCTATCTAAATTCATCGCAATTGGGGGAATCAGTAATCTCTTCACAAAGGCCAGTATAGTAAAAGTCGGCGATCGCCCAAACCAAAGAGCGATCGCACTCTCCGTATAACAATCAGGCTAGAAACCCCAAGATCGATCGCGCGCAGGTAATTTTGAAATATTCGGTATGGCGATCGAGTGTGGGTACAATTCATCAAATGAATAATTACATATTACTTTGGAGTTTGGGGCAACAATTGATTTAGTGCGCCACACAAGTATCCCTTCACCGTGTCTTTACTTGCACCCACCCCACTCGGAAGGGTAAAGATCATTTCAACATTTAATAGATTGCCGTCCATTGAGGCAAATACGTCAATTGGCAAAGCACGCTGAAATGCTGTTGCGGGATTTTCGGCTTTCATTACACCTAAGTTCAGATCCGTGCTGAGAGTCTTGATGCCCTCGCGCGCCAAAATTGGTCGTAATTGGGAAAATGCTCTCTCTATCGATAACCCCTCAACCTGAACACGGGCAGAAAAGGCGGCACCATTCAAAAAGTCCCCCTTTTTTTGAAAGCTTTCCTCGCAGGTTGTGGCAACAGCGGGGGTGGCTAAACACATGAGAGCTAGACTCAAGACAAGCGATCGCATATTAACTGATTTATAAGAATGAAACAATCATCAAGATCATGATGAACCATCATAGGATTGTTTGGCAAGTGATGCAAAGGTCTTTGATGGTTTTTAGGATGAGTTGCAGTCCGGTTAGTATTCGATTTTATTCTAGCAAGTATAGAAACTAGAAGAATTAAGGGTAAAAACTAAAAGCGCGATCGCACGCTCATTGAAGGGCGATCGAGCTACTGGTATTTTTAATGTATTGGGTATGGCGATCGCGATCTAAGGGCTAAGATGAGTAGCGGCAGATCACCTCGGCATCACAGCCGACATCTCCCGTCCGTCTGCAGAAAGTGCGTTGTGAGGTGGCTGGTCAGCAGATGACTTTTTGATTCCCTGTAAGCTATCACGATTTTGGACTAATACGAATGTGGCGACTACTAGCAGGAAGTAACCGAAGCCTTTTTGAAGTTGTTGCGCTGGAATAAACTGTGCAAGATAAGCCCCAATCACCGTTCCGCATCCAGCTAAAAAGGTGAATGAAACCGTGAGATTCCAGTCTAAGGAAATATGCCCTAAATAACCTAGCAAACCCGCGACAGAATTACACGCAATAATTAGCAGAGAAGTCCCGATTGCCTGTCGCATGGGTACGTTTCCCAATAAAACCAAGGCAGGGACGATCGCAAACCCTCCACCCACACCGACTAATCCTGTCAAAATCCCTACTGCAATCCCTTCAGTCATCAGCCATAGCCAGCAGTATTTGCAAACAGGTTTGACGTACTGGATAGCCTCTAGCTCATCCTTGCTAGATACGGTCTTTGATAAGGTGGTGCGATAAATCATCAAGCCTGCGGCAATCAGCATCGACAATCCAAATAGGGTCATCTGGAATGCGCTGGTAATCAAGGGCAGCGTCGCAATTCTTGCACCGAGGTAAGCCCCCAACATGGTTGCAGTTCCAAAAATAACTGCGGTTTTGAGATTAAGATTACCGCGCCGCCCATGGGGAATGCTGCCCAATAAGCTAACAGTCCCGACAATAATCAAAGTCATGGCGATCGCAGGTTTAGGCGCAACACCCATCACATAAACTAGCACAGGCAGTGCTAGCACAGAACCACCACCGCCCAATAAGCCTAAACTCACACCAATACCAACTGCCAGGAAATGTCCAATTATCCAGATCATGATTTATTTCCGGCTTGTTGGTTATAAGGTAACTTTGCCAATAGCATTCCCATCGCACAGGTGTTAGTGATTCCAGCAAACACTAAGCCAGCACCCACAAATCCACTCATAAGTAAAAAATTAGGTGAGACAAACACCCCTAAAACTGTTCCCAGAACAACCAATGAGCCTGCAACAATCTGCACTTGCCTAAACAAGCTAATCGGCGCATTTTGACTTTTTTCAATCGGATAGCCTGCATTTTTCCAAGTAGGAATTCCGCCATGCAGATGACTCACAGAATTGAATCCTGCGTCTAAACATTGTCTGGCAGCTTTGGCAGAGCGATTTCCCGATTGACAGTAGAGAACGATTTTTTGTCCCGCAGACGGTCGTACTTGAAGTGGATCGAATTGTGAAAGTGGATGCAATTTTGCGCCGGGAATCCGTTCAGTTGCATATTCGGCAGATTCCCGAACATCCACTAAAGTTACGGCGTTTTCCTCAAGCAATTGTTTCAAGGTTTGAGCATCAATTTGTTGAAGTTGAGAATCGTTAGTCAGTGTCATAGTTGTACTCCAAATAAAATAGATCAAAGGTTTAGGCAGAAATTGAGGTGAGGTTGCCACACCGTTCATTAGCTGGCACGGCTTCCATCATTTTTTGAGGGTTGGGCAGATTCAGTGCATTCATAAATTGAATAAACTCATCCCGGCTGCGCCCTGTAAACCTAGGGTTCCAGCGTTTTTCTTCCTCAATGGAAGAAACAGTTTGCCCGCGATAGTCGTGTCCTGGATAGATCGAGGTATAGTCAGGCAAGGTAAATAATCGTTGAGTGACTGAATCAAACAAGGTTCCTGCATCCCCGCTTTGAAAATCTGTGCGTCCACAGCCGCGAATAAATAACGCATCGCCGGTCAGCAAGTGACTTCCATTGACGAGGTATGCCATATGGCTATCTGTGTGTCCTGGCGTGGCGATCGCCTGCACTTCCACAGTTCCAAGCTGTAGCGTTTCCCCTGGATGGATAAAACGGTCTGCACAGTTAACCTGTGCTTGGGCTGGAACCACACTCACACAGCCTGTTGCTTCCCGCAGTTGAGACGCACTGGTAATGTGATCGGCATGAACATGAGTTTCCAAGCAATAACGCAATGTCAAACCCAGTTCTTTCAGCAATTTGAGATCTCGCTCAACCTGTTCCAACACTGGATCGACCAATAGGGCTTCTGCGGAAGCGCGATCGGCAATCAGGTAAGTATAGGTACTGCTTTCCCGATCAAAAAGTTGACGAAACAGCATAGCCATCAGCCTCTCATTACATATTTAGTGATTATATTACTATATAGTAGTATTATCTTAAAAACAAGTCTCGCTCAAAATCTATTCACTCCTGCTTATGTCTCAAATTCCTGTTTCCGCTCTCGCTCAGGTTGCTGACTACTTCAAAGTTTTATCAGAGCTTAGCCGCCTGCAAGTGCTGTGCGCGCTTAAGAGTGGTGCTAAAAATGTCACTGAAATCATTGAAGAAACAGGGCTGGGGCAAGCCAATGTTTCCAAGCACCTCAAGATTTTGACCCAGGCAGGCATCGTTCAACGGCAGCCGCAGGGAGTCAGTGTTTACTATCAAATCACTGACCCGATGATTTTTGATTTATGCGAACTTGTGTGTCAGAAGCTCGAGACTCGATTGCAAGAACAGTCACAACAGTTAAAAAAGCTCGACAGATTGCGTCAACTCTAACCACGCTTTGTTGGCTGCAAGTGTTGTGTGCGCTCAAGAGTGGTGCTAAAAATGTCACTAAATCTAGCTATCTGCACGCTTATAATTCATCACCAATGTCGCAATAGTCAGACCATTCTGTCAAGCTTGACAGATAAGCATTGTGTCAAATGGATCGCGATGTAATGGTGGCAGTTTAGCCCGTTGAGCTACGCTACTTTCATCAAGAGAAAGACTGACAATTTGATGAAGATCGCGCTGTTTGGGTAAATATGTTGCGGGATGCTCCGGCAGAGGTAACTTACCCAACTGGTACTTGACAATTGCTTCCCAGACTGAAACTGCACTCAAATATACCTCATTATCTGGATCGCGAATTGCATCTCGAACATCTGTTGATAACTGGGCGTAACCACTGATGAACCATAAAAAGATGTGCGTATCTAGCAGAATCTTCATTTACCTTCAAATGCACGCTCGGATATCTTCTGGCAAAGGATCATCGAAATCATCTGGAACAGTAAACTCGCCTGCACACAAACCGAATGGTCGCAATTTTTTGGTGCTAGAAATAGGTCTGAGTTCGGCGATCGGCTTATCTGCTTGCAGGATAACAAAAGTTGCACCTGCTTCCACTTGACGCAGATACTTTGAAGGATCGCGCTGAATTTCATCAACTGTCACGTTCAACATACAAATGCCTCAGTATAAACCTCATTCGATTGTCGGGTGCATGGGCGTTGTTATGCCGTGTCCACTGGGGACACCTTAATCGTATGCTTTTGAATTCATGTAATGTCCCATTTGACCTTCACACATGAAGCAACCTGATACAAAACTATCTTCTAAATTTCCCGCAATAAATCTATTACAGTATTCACAGCAGCCTACATCGTTATCGTTGTGAATTTTATGGCAAGAAAAGCACATCCATTTCTCTCCCAATTTCACTACAGATGACAAGCTTTCACAATCGCTACAATGAGCAAAACTATCTTCATCTTCAGCATCATCAGCATCATCATATGATGAGCAGTTATCTTCTACTACATCATTCATCTCAAAAGAGTTACTACATGAGCTACAACTCAAAGAGGGAAAAATATTAGATTTATCTTGAGCTTTGATTAAATTTGAGTGGCAGACTGGACATCTAATATTTTCTACTATATGCTCTAACACCGAGCTTTTAAAGCCCAATTTCTCCCAGGATTGTCTACAATTTTCCTCTTCGGCTTTGTACACCTCTTCTGTTTCTAATAGAGTTTCCCAGCACTCTTCACCAAGAAGGTTAAACGGTTCTTCCTCTAAATATCGACTAATGAAATCTTGAATTATAGGAAATGACTTCACAATGACTTCACGAACTGCGCTAGACGGGTTAGCTGTATAGTAATGTTCTATATTATTGCGGAGCTTGTTGAGCTTTTCAAAGCTTTTCCAATCTGATGGGTTTTCTATTATTTTCAAACTTTTAAATCTTTTCTGAATTGTGAAAAAATCTACTGTTTTTTTATTATCACTATCTCCCACAAATGAGATGTTACCATTTTCATCACAAATAGGCACGATAGATTGTTTGATTAAAACTTCTTTGTCATGTTCTGGCGATAAGCGCTTTAGTTTTTCTTTGTAGAGAAGAAGTATTCCAGCGCAAATGTTTCTCACCGCAGACAGGTTTCTTCTGTCGTCCTCCATCAGATAGTCTTCAACACCCACCTGTATGGAATCAATGGCGTTTTGAAGCAGCGACATAACTTACCTCTTTGAATATAGGGGTCAAATTCTAAATTTGAGCTAAGTGCTCGCTCAGCAGCATGACTATTAATTATACCGCATACTCACTTTCTTTTTCAACCCAAATTGTAATTGCTTGAGAGCCAAAGTTTCCCTGATTTGTCTATCAATAAAAATAGAAAACCCCCAAACTCTATCTTTAAAATGGGTTTGGGGGTTTTCTTCCTAAATCCAATTCAAATTACAACTTGCTCGGCTCGATCGCCGGAGCACGCAGAGACACAGTTTTATCCGCAGCAGCCTTAGCCACCAACGAAGGCACGGAATCCCTCAGCTTAGCCGTCAACTGTACAGTCGTCGCATCGTAAACCTGAGTCAGCATCTTCGGATACAAACCAATGCCAATAATCGGCACTAATAGAGCCGCAATAATAAACACTTCTCGCGGTTCCGCATCCACCAATTCCTCGTGAGCCGACAATTCCTTATTTTCAGGGCCGTAGAAGATTTCACGTAGCATCGACAGCAGATAAATCGGAGTCAAAATCACCCCGACAGCAGCTAGAAATACCACACAAACCTTAAACACAGGATTGTAAGCATCGCTCGTTGCAAAACCTACAAACACCATCAATTCTGCTACAAAACCGCTCATTCCCGGTAAAGCCAAAGAAGCCATAGAACAAGCAGTCCACATCGCGAAAACCTTACGCATTTTCTGTCCTACACCGCCCATTTCGTCCAGCATGAGCGTGTGAGTGCGATCGTAAGTGCAACCCACCATAAAGAACAAACTCGCCCCGATTAAACCGTGGGAAACCATTTGCAGCATTGCACCGCTAACACCCAAATCGGTAAACGAAGCTATCCCGATTAACACAAACCCCATGTGCGAAATCGAAGAATAAGCAATTTTCCGCTTCAAATTTCGCTGAGCAAAAGAAGTTAAAGCCGCGTAAACAATGTTAACCACACCCAAAATTACCAAGATGGGTGCGAAGACAGCGTGAGCATCGGGGAGCATTCCCGCATTCATCCGCAGTAAAGCATAGCCGCCCATTTTTAGCAGAATTCCTGCTAGCAACATGTGGGCGGGTGCGGTTGCTTCGCCGTGAGCATCAGGGAGCCAAGTGTGCAGCGGAAAAATTGGCAGTTTGACGCCGTAAGCTATTAAGAAACCTGTATACAGGAGCAATTCTACAGTGGGGGCGTAATCTTTAGCTGCGATCGCCCGCATATCGAAAGTCACCGTATCCCCGTAAAACGCCATCGTTAGCGCGCCCAGCAAAATAAACAGCGAACCGCCTGCGGTGTATAGGATAAACTTAGTTGCTGCGTAGAGGCGCTTCTTGCCGCCCCAGATTGACAAAATCAGGTAAATCGGGACTAATTCCAGTTCCCAAACTAGGAAAAACAGCAACATATCCTGTACGGCAAAAACTGCGATTTGGCCGCCGTACATTGTCAGCATCAAAAAGTAAAATAGCTTCGGTTTAAATGTGACCGGCCAAGCTGCTAAAGTAGCCAGCGTAGTAATAAAACCCGTCAGCAAAATCAGCGGCATCGATAAACCGTCAGCACCCACAGACCAATTTAAATCGAGTTGCTGCACCCAAGTATAACTTTCTACCAGTTGCAAATCTGGATTGCTGAAGTCGTACTGAGTGTAAAAAGCGTAAACAAGTAGGGCAAAATCGATCAAACCCACAATTAGGGCATACCACCGCACCGTCTTGCCATCCTTATCGGGAATTAAAGGAATCAGCAAGGACGCAGCAATGGGAAACAGAATTGTTGTTGTTAACCAGGGAAAGTTAGCTGTATCCATTGCGTTTTAAAATGATCCATCAGTTATTAGGTTTAAACACATTTTGCCAATTTTGGCGTAAATTTTATACTTTCTTTAGACGTAACAATTTTTTTGGCTATTATTTGGACAATTTATGCGATCGCAACAGTTAAGTTTAATCAAAAATTTATTTCTATTTGCTAATTGTCAATTGTGAGTTTTTGAGCTAATACCCGTTCTTAAAATATCTTCTGGTGGGCATACAGCAATGCCCAAAGCGTGTAAAATTAACCCTAAAAACTTTTGTATCTTTCGTTGCTCGCCCAGTTCATATCCCCCTAAATCCCCCTTAAGAAGGGGAGTAGGGGTTGACTTTGAGAGAATACTCTTGTTCCCCCCTTATCAAGGGGGGTTAGGGGGGATCTAGACTTCGAGACAAACAAGAGATACAGTCGGTTTGACATTAAGTTGACACTAAAGGCCGTGTCCCTACAGATTTAACCGACTCCAGAAACGATCGCAAAACCCAGAACTGCGACAAACACAATCAGGGCATAAAATTGAGCGCGACCGCTCTCAAAGTATTTCAAACCTTCGCCACTAACCAGGGCGATAAAACCTGTCAAGTTGACGACACCATCGACGACTCGCAAATCAACTTCCATGACTTGCCGTGCCAAACGGCGGCTGCCTTTGACAAAGAGAAATTCGTTGATATCGTCGAGATACCACTTGTTGAGGGAGAACTCGTAAAGCGGTTTGATTTTTTGGGCGATCGCACTTGCGTCAATTTTACGGCTCAAATACATCAGAGAAGCCAAAGTAATGCCCAGCAAAGCAATACCTACAGAGCTCCCGCCCATAATCAAAAATTCCGTCAAATTGAACTCAGCAGCGTGTTCCAAAACTTCTTCGAGAGACTCGCCCGGAGCGCGAACAAACTGCTCGAAATAATTGGCAAACGGCGTACCAAGAAAACCGATAAACACAGAAGGTACTGCCAGCAACACTAACGGCAGAGCCATTGTCAGAGGAGATTCGTGAGGCAAATGATCGTGCTCATCGTGACTGTCGCCAGTTGATGCCAATTCCTTAACGTTCATTGCTCCGGGGCCGAAAACTAAACCCGGTTGCAGAAGTTGCTGTTTGATAGCGTTGTTATTGCCCCGGAATTCGCCCTCAAAGGTGCTGAAATACATTCGGAACATATAAAACGCGGTCATCCCGGCCGTCAGCCAGCTAACAGCCCACAGAGCGGGATTTGCGGAGAAGGCGCTGGCGAGGATTTCGTCTTTTGACCAAAAACCAGCAAAGGGCGGAATTCCGCAGATTGCCAAATTTCCGATTAAAAAGCAAGAAGCGGTAATCGGCATATATTTCCGCAAGCCGCCCATGACTCGCATATCTTGAGCGAGTGCGGGGTTGTGGCCTACAACTGCTTCCATACCGTGAATCACTGAACCTGAACACAGGAACAGCATTGCTTTGAAGTAAGCGTGAGTCATCAAGTGGAAAAGTCCGGCACTGTAAGCGCCGACGCCCATTGCCATCACCATGTAGCCGAGTTGGGAGATGGTGGAGTAGGCGAGGCCTTTTTTGATGTCATTTTGGGTAATCGCGATCGAAGCACCCATAAATGCCGTAAAACAGCCGGTGCAGGCGATCAAATTCATGACTGTCGGCAGCCCTTCAAACACCGGGTACATCCGAGCGATCAGGAATACGCCGGCGGCTACCATTGTCGCGGCGTGGATTAAGGCAGAAATCGGTGTCGGGCCTTCCATTGCGTCTGGCAGCCAGACGTGGAGGGGGAATTGAGCGGATTTGGCGGCTGGCCCCAAAAATATGAGGACGCCGAAGATTGTCGCCAGAGTAGCCGAAAGAGCACCGGATTCTACTAAGGAGTGCAGGCGTTCGCCCATCACCTCAAATTCAAAGCTGCCGGTGGCCCAGTAAATGCCGAGGATGCCCAGCAGTAGGCCGAAGTCGCCGACGCGGTTGGTGACAAAAGCTTTTTGGCAAGCGTCAGCAGCGGGTTTGCGATCGTACCAAAATCCGACTAGCAGGTACGAACACATACCTACGAGTTCCCAAAAAATGTAAATCTGAACGATGTTCGGGCTGACTACGAGACCTAACATCGAGGCGCTGAAGATGCTCAGGTAGGCGTAAAAGCGCACGTACCCGTCATCGTGAGCCATGTAGCCGTCGGTGTAAATCATCACCAAAAAGGCGACCGTAGTGACGATCGCCAGCATCACCGACGTTAGGGGGTCGATAATATAGCCCATATTCAGCGAGAAGTCGCCAGCAGAAGCCCACTGAATACTGCGGGTGTAGGGTGCGTGGCCCTGTAGTTGACTCCACAGCAATGCGAAGGAGAGTACCATTGACCCTCCGAGTGCGGAGACGATTAATATCGCATTCGCTTGTCGGAGTTTGTTGGTTGCCTGGTTAAAGGTGATTAAGCCTAGACCTACTAGCATTGCGCCTGCCAGTGGCAGGACAGGAATCAGCCAAGCATATTGATAAAGCAGTTCCATCACTGATAGGTAGTTTAAAGTTTCTACTAGATATTGCCAAAACTGTAAACAATTGTGACACACGCCTGCGCGACTGGGCCAAAATACTCGATCCAATTCTTTAAGTATTGCTATAGCCGAGTGCGATCACGAGCGAGACGATCTCACTACTTTTTTCATCGCGGGCGAGACGATCGCAATAAACGCCGAAAATTATTATTCCGGTGCAAAGGAAAACTATACAACAAATCTCACAGTCCTGTACCTTCAAGACGGCGTGATTTATTTTGGTGTCAGATGGTTGATGGAAAAATGGGGAATGCCTTCTGCTTCCGACATAAAAGCCGAAGGCCTTCTAAACAAGAGCCGAATGCCTTGGAACCCTTACCTGTTGACTACTTCCTGAAGTTGCAGCCGTTGAGATGGGGAAGCTACCTGAGCCGCCAGCATCCAGGAATCCAGAGTCCGCCGCAGTTCCTCGCGTCCTTGGTAGTCTTCAAATCTAAATAGAACTTTATCGCCCTCAAACAAAATCAGCGTGGGCAGACTTGTCAGCCGATAAGTGTGGGCCAACTTGAAACATTGATCGGCATTCACCCCTACGAGCTTGACTTTTCCTGCCCACTGTGCTTCAAAAGTCTTAAGCGTGGGGTCGATCGCGCGGCACAAACCGCACCAAGGAGCCGAAAAGTGAACTAAAACGGGGGTAGAGGCTTGAAACACCTCTTGTGCAAAAGTGCGTTCGCTAACCGACAACACCATGAGCCCTCAAAATTTAATAATTTTTTTCTATCCTAGGGATCATGCTACCAGTATATGTTCCTAGTTACACGCATCAAAAAAGGATGAATTTCCCACAGCAGGCCCGTAAAAATGACTACACCTAGATAGGAAGGGCGCAGAAATTCAAGCAAATCAAGGGTTTGACGCTTTTGTAGGATTGCCAAAAAAGGCATGATTGATGTTCGAGATTTGATGGTTTCAAAGGATTCTCCAAAACGAGCCTGAAGTCGCCTGTCGCCGTGCCACACTCCGAACAGGTGGTGAAGTACCAAACCGATGGAAGTGACAAGGGTAAAGCTAGTGCCAATCCACAGGGTGTGGGCCACGCACCAAATCACCTGTCCCACCATTTGCGGGTGACGGGTGATGCGAATGATGCCAGTTTCGTAGAGGTGAACTTGGGGCTTTTGGACGGCGGCAATTTCTAGGAGGTTGAAAGTTGCTGGGTACAAAAACAGAAAGGAAATTGCCGAAAGTATCCAAACTGCGGGTTTAACTCCGGGTACTCCCTGTACTTGCCAAAGCTGTACGCCGTCGTAGCGGTGGTTGAAAAAGTAGACAATCAGAATGACGGCTAGCGGCAAACTGACAAGGGCAAACAAAACGCGATAAAGTCTCGGCCCGATAAGCTTTTCACCTTTGGGCCGGAGGGCTGCTAAACCGCTGTGGGCGATCGCAAAAACCAGTAATAGACCCAGAATAACTAAGTGGGAGTCGAGCGCCAAGTCGATCGTCATTGCAAATATTAAGAAAAGTTATTGATTCTCGGCCAATTTGTGTCACAAAGTATCTATGGGAGCATTCAGCGGTTATCAGTCATCACTCATCAGTCATCAGTCATTAGTGACCCAATCGCAACTAAAGACCGCAGACAGAGGACGAGTACAACTGACTTTAAGGTTGCGTGTGTTGCAGCCAAATGACTGGCATCGAAGTCAACTCCGACTGTTGCACACCAAATCGAACCAGCTTGTCGATTGACCGCAGAGATTGACAGAAGACCCGCCCCTACACCTACTGACAATTTAGATATATGTCTGACCTTCCTTTCACTTTAGACCAGTTACGCATTCTCAAGGCGATCGCCTCTGAAGGAAGCTTCAAACGCGCCGCGGACAGCCTCTATGTATCCCAGCCAGCAGTTAGCTTGCAGGTGCAAAACTTAGAGAGACAATTGGACGTGCCACTGTTTGACCGGGGGGGGCGGCGGGCGCAACTAACCGAAGCCGGACACCTGCTGCTGAGTTACGGCGAGAAAATTTTATCGCTTTGCCAGGAAACTTGTCGAGCTCTGGAAGACTTGCAAAATCTCCAAGGTGGTACTTTGATCGTCGGCGCTTCTCAAACAACGGGAACCTATTTGCTGCCCCGGATGATCGGGATGTTTCGCCAAAAGTACCCGGATGTAGCAGTACAGCTTCACGTTCACTCGACCCGCCGCACGGCGTGGAGTGTGGCAAACGGGCAAATCGATTTGGCAATTGTTGGCGGAGAAATTCCTACCGAACTTGTAGAAGCTTTAGAAATTGTTCCTTACGCTGAGGACGAACTTGCTCTGATTCTTCCTCCATCTCACCCGATGGTACAACAAGAAACTATCCAAAAAGAAGACCTTTACAAATTGCAGTTTATTTCCCTCGATTCGCAGTCTACGATCCGCAAAGTAATCGATCAGGTACTGACTCGCTGCGGCATAGACACGCGCCGCTTGAAAATCGAGATGGAACTAAATTCGATCGAAGCCATTAAAAATGCCGTTCAGTCGGGGCTGGGAGCTGCTTTTGTCTCGGTTTCGGCGATCGAAAAAGAGTTGCTTATGGGCGTCTTGCACAAATCTCAAATGGACGAAGTTTTGGTAACTCGCATTTTGTCGCTGATTTACAACCCCAACCGCTACCGTTCTAAAGCAGCAGAGGCTTTCAGCAATGAAATTTTGCCCCAGTTTGCTACTTATTCGACCATCCTGGAGAAGAAAGAACCCCCGGCGCTCGATTTGGGATTCATAGAAATAGGAACTCCCAACTCGGCGGGAAGTTAATCTCTTAGGTCGCTGGCAGTTAGCAGTTCGCGGTGAGTTGAGAAATCGAAATCTGGTTTAACCATCACTTTTTCTTCGTTCTTCCCTTTTCCTTCTTTCCTCTTCCCTCTTCCTTCTCCTTACCAAACAAAAATGGAAGTTTACTGCACCCGACCGGGCTGCCCGCGCCCTCAAAACTATTTTCCCGACCTCGATGACAGTTCGCGGCTGAAAACCGTGCAGCAAAAGTTTTGCACGACTTGCGGGATGCCCCTGATTTTGAGGGGCCGCTATTTGCCCGTGAGGTTGTTGGGTCAAGGCGGTTTTGGGGCGGCATTTTTGGCCAGAGACCGGGATACTCCGGCGATGCGGCAGTGCGTTGCTAAACTTTTGCAGCCGTCGGTAAGTCTGACTCCGCCCCAGCTAAAAATCGCTCAAACTCTGTTTGAACGGGAAGCTGCGGTGCTGGAAGAACTGGGAAACGAACATTCGCAAATTCCGAGTTTGCTGGCGTTTTTTGAGCTGACTGTTACGAGTTTGCAGCCGGGAAAAAACGATCAGTTTTTCTATCTGGTTCAAGAATTTATTGACGGTAAAAATTTGGAGGATGAACAGGCTGTTAAAGGCCGATTTTCGGAGGCGGAAACGGTGGAGGTGCTGCGGGAAATTTTGAAGGTTCTCGATTTTGTGCACTCTCGCGGTTCGATTCACCGGGATATTAAACCTGCTAATATTATGCGGGGTAAAAACGGTCGGCTTTATTTATTAGATTTTGGGGCTGTTAAACAAGTAACACAAAGTGTTGGGAGTGCAAAAGCTTCGACTGGTATTTATTCTTTGGGTTATGCTCCGCCAGAACAGATGAGCGGGCAAGAAGTTTATCCGGCAACGGATTTGTATGCTTTGGCTGTGACTTGTATTACTTTGCTGAGTGGTTTGCAGCCGACGGAGTTGTTTGATAGTTACAGAAATGAGTGGAATTGGCAGTCGCGGGTGCAGGTAAGTTCGCGTTTGGCTCATGTTCTCGATCGAATGTTATTATCAGCTCCCAGCCAGCGGTTTCAATCTGCCAGTGAGGTGGAAGCGGCTCTGATGTCTCGGCCTCAACAGCCTAACATCGTCGTGCTGCCACCGACCCTACGGACTCCGACTCCCCTACCGACTCAGCAGCTACCACCGACTCAGCAGCCTCCTATACCTGTTCCTGCCACACATCCCGGAGGGCTGCAACCTTCGCAGAGAGCGACTTTTTCGATTTGGGAGGTTTTGTCGGGGGCGGCGTTTACGGGTTTTGAGGCGGGGGTGCTGACGATCGCCCTGACGAGTTTGCTGCCCTCTCCTGGCTTGAGTATCGGATTGTTGGGGATGATTGTGGCGGGTTTGATTTACGGGCAGTACCGCAGGGCGATCGAACAAACTGAGATGTTGATTATTGGTGCAGGTACTGTGGCTTTGCTGTGGTTTTTCCCGGCTTTGCAGACGGCGGCACTTGCGATTGATCCGAATTCTCCGATCACTGGCGTGTTATTTGTGGGATGGTTGGGTGCTTTGGGTGCGATCGCTGGAACAGCTATTTTTCGCCTGATTTATAAGTTACTTTCTAATATTTTTTAAGCTAATAGTCATCTCAAGAAAAGCCTGTTTTGAACAGGCTTTCCGGCCTGTTCCACAATAATTAATTATGGGAGATCTCTAATTTAAAATGCAGACTCAGAAGTCTATCTACCCTAATTGGGTCATTGCTTGGGGCCCAGAAGCCCGATCGCACCCTGCAACTTGGGAAACTTCCGGTTTTGCCATAATCGGAGCTGAACCCACCTTCAGCCCCAATCAGCGATTTGTGCTGGTAGGTGACTGCTGTTTTGATCGCACTCCAATGCTCAAACAACAGATTGATAGCGAGGGATTGACCGATTTGGCGATCGTCGGGCGGCTATGGGAACAGTCAGGCCCTCAAACTTTGAGCTTACTGTCAGGACAATTTGCCTTGGCAGTGTGGGATAGAGACGAGAAAACCTTGTGTCTGGGGCGCGATCGCGTGGGAGCCAAAACGCTCTATTACACCCGTGCAGGAACTACTCGCTGGATCGCGCCTCGACTGCGATCGCTCAATCTGTATCACGATCGAGAACTTGATTTAGTTGCTTTGCGCGACTACTTGTGCTGTGCCTTTGTACCGGGAGCACAAACGCTGTGGGAAGCCGTGCGAGAGTTGCGGCCCGGTAGCTACCTGTACTTACCGGATATTGAGGCGCAGAGATACTGGCAGCCACAGGAGCAAATTGCTAACGCCGATCGCCCTTTGGAGTGGCACAGTCAACAAGTGCGATCGCTCTTGGAAGAACTGGTGCAGTCAGCGCTACCAGCGGGAGAACCAGTTGCAGCATACCTTTCGGGCGGGATTGACTCAAGCTGCGTGACTGCGATCGCCGCCCGGTTGCACGATCGTCCGGTGCACACTTTTTCGATGCACTTTGGTGCTCAATATCCCAGCGAGATTGAATTTGCCAACATCGTCGCAGCACATTGTGGCACTGAGCACCATATTTTAGAAGTTTCGCCAAAGCAAATTTGGGAGTTGCTACCGGAAACGCTGGCGGCGATGGATGATCCAGTGGGGGAAGGCTTGACAGTGCCAAATTTGCTGCTGGGGCGATCGGCAAAGCAATTCGCAGACGTGGTACTCAATGGCGAAGGTGGCGATCCGTGCTTTGGCGGGCCGAAAAATAAGCCGATGCTGCTCAACAGTTTGTATGGTTCAATTCAGGTTAAATCCGATCCGATCGCAGCTTACTTGACTTCGTTTCAAAAATGCTATGTGGATTTGCCACGTTTGCTGAAGCCGGAGGTTTGGGAAAAGGTGAAGAATGCGCCTTCCGTCTTTGCTGAGGAATTGCAACAGACAGAAACGACGTTTTTGAATCGGCTGATGCGGCTCAACATTGAGTTTAAAGGAGCCGATTACATTTTGACCAAGGTGAATAATCTCACGGCTGCGGCGGGATTGGAAGCTCGATCGCCCCTATTCGATGCGCGGATGGTGGCGCTGAGTTTACAAATTCCCCCAGAGTACAAGCTTTCGGGCGCGCAGGAAAAAGCGGTTCTCAAGGCTGCTGTGGCGGATTTGCTGCCCGATGTCATTGTCAATCGTCCGAAAAGTGGCATGGTGATGTCGATGCAGCAGTGGTTTTTGAGGGATTGGCAGTGGCAAGCGCGATCGTTGTTGCTGAATCGTCATGCGGCGATCGCGCCTTACCTCGATCGAACACTAATCCGCGAATGGCTAAACTATCGTGGGGAAGTTTTTCCCCGCTATGGGCTGAAGCTGTGGCTGCTGGTGACGCTGGAAATTTGGTTACAAGTTAATCGCCGTTAGGATGGCGAATTAAATAACTTACAATTTTAATTGTTATTGTGGGATGGGCGTCCCGCCCGTCCAAAAAAGACGGGCGGGAC
>NZ_JAUBTU010000093.1:17120-27558 GCF_036705085.1 Microcoleus sp. B6-A1 | reverse complement strand
TCCCGCCCGTCCTTTTTGGACGGGCGGGACGCCCATCCCACTTTCAAGAGTGGAAGTTATTTAATTCTCATTCCTAAACAGGCGATCGCAACTTGAATCATTGTCCTTAACTGCGGCGAATTTCAGTAATTTGGTCGGCAACATCCAAAATTCTTTGGGGCATGGATGGCCCAGTAAAAATCATATCCAAATGATGCGGCTTGTTGTCAATCAATGCCACCACTTCTGCTTCGGGAATCAAGCCCAAATTAACCGCTAAACTCAATTCATCGAGAATAACTAAGGCATAACGACCTTCGCGCACCGCATTTTGAACATACTGCCACAATTGTTCGATCGATCGCGTCTCCAGCTCATCTAAATCGGCATTCTCAATGCAGCGTGACAAATCGCAGCGCATCCAATCTAAATTTTGCCCCAGTCGCACCGGATGCTGGTGCCCTTGATTAATTCCCCCTTTGAGGAACTGCACCGCCAGCACCGGAGCTCCCTGTCCTGCAATTCTGAGGGCCTGAGCCATGACACTGGTAAAAAAGCAGCGGTGCGGGCCTGTAAAAACTTGCACCAGCCCTTGAACTGTGTAGGGCAAGCTGTGGGTTAAATTGAGTTTAGGGGTTTGTAACTGAGCAACCATAGGGCAATATTTAATCAGCAACTAAGTCTTGAGTGCAGCTCCGACCTTGGCGTGGCTGAAGCCTGCTTGACAATATATAGTGTACTGGGCCGAGTGCACATCGGATCAAACACTATATATACAAGTTGTCAAAAGCTCGCTGCAGTGGCATTCGCAGTCGTTTGTGGGATTTTTGAACTCAATTAGCACTTAGGGAGAAACGGGGTTTTTTACCAAAATACGGCGGGGATCGCCCCAGTTAGAGAGTTAGAGGGTGAAAAAGCAAGGCGATGAGAGTCTTGGGAAGTCCAGGACTGTGAAGAAAAAGTACACACATCGCGTAAAATTTGAATGTCGCGGCACTAGGAGCAGGGACTGTGAGAGTGGTGATTCTGGGAGGGCCAGGAGCGGGAAAGGGAACTCAGGCTGAACTACTGTGCAGCAATTTGAGCCTTCCTTTGCTGGCTGTGGGGGACATTCTACGGGAGGCGATCGCAGAAGATACAGATTTAGGCAAGCTGGCGGTGTCTTATGTCGAAAGAGGGGAATTAGTTCCCGACGCAACTATGATTGAATTCTTTCGCCGCCGGCTGCTGCTGTGGGATGTCTTTAATGGCTGGGTGCTGGAGGGCTATCCGCGAACGGCTTTTCAAGCTGAGGAGTTGGATTTTTTGTTGGACGATTTGGCTCAGCAGCTAGATTGGGCGATTTTGTTGAAAGTGCCGATCGAGGTTTTGCTGAGTAGGTCGATCGAGCGCGATCGATCGGATGACCATCCTGAAATATTACAGCGTCGGCTGGATTTGTTCCACGAACGCACTATTCCTCTTTTAGAGTATTACGAATACCGCAACAAACTGTTAACTGTTGATGGCAACCAATCTCCACAACAAGTCCAGCAGGATATTCTCAAATTAATCGAGGCTAAGGGCCAATCGGCATAAGATTTTAGATTTTAGATTTTAGATTGAATGACTGCATATTTACCGGAGCAAAAAAACCGGAAGATTAATACCAATTTTTAAAGTTTTAATGCCTAATTACCCATTACCAATCACCTAAATATTATGTCTTTCCAGCGTCCAGATGGCAGACAACCAAATCAACTTCGTCCGATTAGTTTCGATCGACAGTTTACCAAATTTGCTAGCGGTTCCGTACTGGCGAAAAGTGGCGATACTCAGGTACTTTGCAGCGTTACAATCAAGCCGGGAGTGCCTAGATTTTTGGAGAATACCGGACAAGGTTGGCTGACAGCGGAATACCGAATGTTGCCGGGTTCTACGCCGCAGCGACAAGAGCGGGAATTTATGAAATTATCGGGACGGACTCAAGAGATTCAGCGGTTGATTGGGCGCAGTTTGCGATCGTGCTTGGATATGCAACTCTTGGGAGAACGCACGATACTTGTGGATGCGGATGTTTTGCAAGCGGACGCTGGGACTCGCACGACTTCAATTACTGGCGGGTTTGTGGCTGTGGCTGATGCTTTGAATAAGTTGGTGCAAAAAGGTGATTTGGTGCGATCGCCCATTATTCGTCAAGTAGCGGCGGTGTCTGTGGGGCTTTTGGAAGGCGAGCCATTTTTAGATTTGAATTATCTTGAAGATGTGGCGGCAGAAATTGATTGTAATGTGGTAATGAATGGAGATTTGAACATCATCGAAGTTCAGGGAACTGCGGAAGAAGGAAGTTTTAGTCGGAGTCAGTTAAATCAAATTTTGGATTTGGCAGAAACCGGGATTCAGGAATTGTTGGAGGCTCAGCGGCAGGCTTTAGTCAGCAGTCATTAGTCATTACTCAGCAGTCATTTTTATGTACTCGATCTGGCAGATGAATAAAATATAAGCCTGTCCGTGAATCCGAGGTTAGCTAAGTAGAACGTTAGTTTTGTCTAGGAGAGTATTAGTAATGACTAAAATCGATTTCAAAGACATTCGCACTCACAAAGGTAGTCAACATGAAGGATTTGAAGAACTATGCTGTCAACTTGCATCATTTGAGGAAGTACCAAAAGACTCTATTTTTCGTCGCAAATCGGGTGCTGGAGGAGATGCTGGTGTTGAATGTTACTGGCGATTACCTAATGGAAATGAGAAGGCTTGGCAAACAAAATATTTTCCTGATAAATTGGGAGATAGCCAATGGGTACAAATTGATAAATCCGTTAAAGCGGCCTTGGATAAACATCCAAATTTAATTGAATATATAGTCTGTTTGCCCATTAACCGTACTGAAGGACGCAAGGACGGAGAAAAATCCCAAATGGATCGCTGGGATGAGCGTGTTCAAACATGGGAAGGATGGGCTAAAGAACGTCATATGACTGTTCAGTTTGTCTATTGGGGAGAATCAGAAATTCTTGAAAGGCTTTCTCGCCCACAACCTCAGTATGCTGGTCGTGCCTATTTTTGGTTTAATAAACAAGAACTAACTAATGAATGGATGATTCAGCGTTTTCAAGAAGTTAAAGAAAATGCTGGCCCACGATACACACCAGAAATTCATGTTTATTTACCAGAAGCTCAAATATTTGAAGGACTTGCTAGAACAGATATTTTCTTTGACCGCATTGATAACTTATACAGTCAGCTTTGTCGAAAGTGGAAAGATGCCAAGAAGCCATCAGAAGACTTACAGAAGAAAGTTCCTAAGGTAGCTAACTCTTTAAACGATCTGAGTAAAGATGTCAACTTACTCATCACTGCATTGAAAAAAGCATCTGATAGACAGGCATTGTCACCAATTGATTTTGATTCAATTGCTTGTTTGTCAAAAAAAGTTTGGCAATATGATAGTTACACACAAATTTGGCAAGTGAATCCATCTCATAACGAACAGCAAGGAGAACAAATAGAAAATAGAGACATTAATCGTTCAATTGAAGACTTATTACAAACAGTTCGTTATAAAATTTCAAAAGTAAAAGAAATAGGAATAGAAATTTACGAGTTTGCCATCAGTGATATTACTGCTGCGTGTAATCAAGGCGCACTTCTACTTACGGGTGAAGCTGGAACAGGTAAAACTCATCTCTTCTGTGATATAGCTAAACATCGTTTGGATAACTCACTTCCAACCATAATTTTACTGGGTCAGCACTTTTGTCAAGGCAACCCTTGGATTCAAATAATGCAGAGATTGCACCTTTCTTGTCAGCGTGACGAGTTTTTAGGCGCATTAGATGCTGCTGCACAAGCTTGTGGTAGTCATGCAATGATTTTGATTGATGCTCTTAATGAGAGTGATGATAAAGGTTTATGGAAAAAGGAACTAGCAGGTATATTAGCTGTTTTGCATAAGTATCCACGCATTACTATTGCAGTAAGCTGTCGTACTTCATACGAGAAAGCAACAATACCACAAAACCTGGTTCCAGAAGAAAAGTTAGTTAAAGTTGAACATCATGGATTTGCCAACCATGAATATAGTGCTACAAAAAAAATTTTCAATTATTATGGTATTGAACAGCCTAACGTTCCTTTGTTAGTTCCAGAGTTTTCTAACCCACTTTTTTTAAAAACACTTTGTCAAGGGATTAAAAAGCGTAAATTAACACGAATACCTAAAGGAATTAACGGCATTACTGATGTTTTAAATCTATTTATAGATTCAATTAACGAGGTCTTATGTGAACGAATTGATTATGATTATCAAGACAATTTAGTACGAAAATCAGTACATTCTTTAGCCTGTAAGATGGCAGAAAAAGAACAGCCTTGGATAGAAAGAAAAGAAGCCAAAAATATTGTTAATTCTTGTTTGCCTAATAGAGAGTTTTCACAGACTTTATTTTATAACCTGCTTGCTGAGGGCCTACTATCAGAAGATTTAATTTATCGTCCCTCAGAAAACGAATATGAAGAACAAAATCACAGGGTTGATATTATTAAATTTCCCTATGAAAAATTTAGCGATCATTTAATAGTCCGTTATTTGCTGACAAACCACCTAGATAAAGATAATCCAACTACATCTTTTGATGAAAATAAACCGCTAGGTCGGTTAGTAGCAGCTAGATGGAATACACAGAGTATAAGTGGTTTACTGGAAGCTTTATTTATTCAAATTCCTGAACTACTTGGAAAAGAAGTAATGGAATTAACATCAATTAGATTATGGTGGTTTGAACATCCATTTTTACAAAGTCTTATTTGGCGTAATCCCACTAAAATTACTCAAAAAACCAAAGATTATCTTGATGAAATATTCCAAGAAGCAGGAAACGAAGAAAAAGTTTATAATGTACTATTGACAGTAGCTACCGATCCTGAACATCCTTTAAATGCAAAATCTCTTCATCGTCATCTCATAAATCTCAGAATGCCAGATCGCGATGAAATTTGGTCAATTTATTTATTCGATCAGTATGAAAAAAAAGGGGCAGTCGATCGTTTACTTGAATGGGCATGGGAAGCCGAAAAAGACCATATCTCAGATGAATCCATCGAACTTTGTGCAATTGCTTTGACATGGTTTTTAACAACATCTCATCGTTTTCTTCGCGATCGTGCAACAAAAGCTCTTGTTTCAATGCTACATCCAAAACCTCAAGTTTTAGTCAAAGTTATCGAGCAGTTTTTAGAAGTTGATGATATTTATGTATTAGAACGTCTCTATGCTGTTGCTTATGGAGTCGCAATGGTTAGCAATGATGCTGAAAAAATAGGAGGACTTGCCAACAAAATCTATGAATGGGTATTTAAAGAAGGTACACCACCAGTACATATACTTTTGCGTGATTATGCTCGTGGTGTTATTGAAGTAGCTAATCATCTGGGTACTTTATCAGACCAAGTAGATATTGATAAAACTCATCCCCCTTATAAAAGTGATTGGAATCTCGATCTACCAACAGAAGAAGAATTAAAACTATATATTGAATTAATAAAGCTTGATTTTGACATCAATCTACCTTTATTACTATTACTTTTATTATTTAAGTCATGGGATTCAAATTATTTAATTATATCTCAGCTAAGAAGTGTTTCAAAGAAAACTAAATTTAAGAGTTTTAAAGACGATCCTAAATGGAGCCTTGATCGTCTATACACATCAGTTATGCACTATTTTGGTGGAGGCGATTTTTCTCGGTATGTTATAGAATCTCGTACTCGTTACTGGTCTTCCTGTATATTAGGAGAGCCAAAAGAACCCACTAAAAAAGAGAGGAGCAATTTATAGACTCTCTTACAACTACACAGAAACAAGCCTGGGAAGAATATAAAACAATATCCGAGAATGTAGATTTGTATAAACAACTAGAGCCTGAAAGTCGTATAGAATCTTTTGAAGAAGAGTTTACAGACGAAGAATTAAAGGAAGCTATTACATCTGGGAAAGAATCTTTTTTGAGCACTATTGACCAGGAAAAAACAGAATTTTTTGAAAAGTATGTTGTACCATTTTTAGAAAATCCAAGAGAAGATGAATATCGGTTCGATACTTCTATTGCCAAACGCTGGATTGTTAAGCGAGTCCTTGAATTAGGATGGACAATTGAGAAGTTCGGTTGGTTTGATAGGCGTTGTGGTAGTCATGGTCGTGCTGCAGATAAACCAGAACGAATTGGTAAGAAATACCAATGGATTGCCCTTCATGAATTTCTTGGTTGCATGGCAGATAATTTAGAGTTTACAGTTTCTTCTGGGTTGGAGGAAGAATCTGCATCATCTGTTTATGAAGGAACTTGGCAGATTGGAATCCGAGATATCGATCCATCCTTTTTGTTAAAACAAATTCCTGAATCTCAACAGAATAATAAAAAAAATTGGTTAAAACCTATTGACTATACATTTAACGAAGTTGCTCGACAAGGACAGATAGACTGGATAAAACAACAAGATGACTGTCCAGATCCATGTCAACTCATTGAATTAACTAATCCTAACGATCGAACAGTTTGGTTAACTCTAGAAGGTCATTATGGTTGGGCCGAAAAAGAACCTTTAGAAGAAGAAAAATATGAAACTTCTCAACGAGAAATGTCGTATCTGATACGAAGCTATATTGTGCGTTGTGAAAATATGGAAGAAACCTACCAATGGTTAAAAGATAAAAATTTTGAAGGGAAACGGATGCCAGAATCTGGAATAATTTCTGATATATTTATTGGCGAATTTTCTTGGGGTTTACCCTATCATACATGGAATGCAGATAATTATTGGGAGTCTGACACAAATATTACACACGGAGACTTACCTTATCCAGTCGTTGTAACAACAACACAATATTCTTTTAGTAGTAGTTTTGATTGTTCAACTGATGAAACAATATATGCTTTAATTCCTTCGGCTTGGCTAATGAAGAAGATGGAATTAAGATGGTCAGGAGAATATTTTAAATTTAGGAATTCAAATAATGAAGTTGTTGCATTTAATCCTTTAGATGAACTGTCTCCCGACAACTTTTTAATCTCCAAAAATCAACTGGTTAACTTTCTAAGTGAAAATAATTTAGATATTATTTGGACAGTATTAGGAGAACGTCAATTGATTGGTGGAAATCATAATGAATGGCCTGGACGCCTAGAAATTTATGGTGTGTATCGGCTAAAAAATGGTGTAATAGATGGAGAAGAGCTGAATACTTGGCATAGAAAACCCGATTTGCTTCTCAAAAGCTCGAATATTTGACTATCGCCCTTTCATCCATCCGCCTCCATCGTGGCACGGGCGTCCCGCCTGTGCAATAGATCGGTTCAAAAAGAGCGATCGCCCTATAAGTAGAATTTACTCCCGTTTATTGCTTGTGCTAGAATTAAATAAAAATCTTTGTAATTACCAATTGCTAAGATAATGCAAGCTGAAAAAATATCAATTTCCCTATCACAATCGCTACTACAGTTTATTGAAAGCTACAAAATTGCTAAAGGATGCCAATCCCCTTCCCAAGTAATTGAAGTAGCTTTAGAATTGTTGCGGAATCAAGAACTAGAATCTGCTTACCGACAAGCATCTAGCGAAGTAGACTCCGCTTGGGATCTAACAGTTGCCGATGGATTGACAGATGAAACGTGGTGAAATTTACTACGCTAATCTCAGTCCTACGATTGGTTCTGAGATAGATAAACGCCGTCCAGTATTAGTGGTGAGCAATGACGCTAATAACCGTGCTGCCAATACAGTTACAATTCTACCAATTACCTCTAATGTAACCCGTGTCTCCCCTTTCGATATCCTACTAAATCCAGAGGATAGCGGTTTATCCAAACCTTCTAAAGTACAAGCACAGCAAGGACGGACAAGTTCTAAACAGCGAATTAGCAGCGATGTAGTGGGAAGTTTGAGTGAAGAAATCATGCAGTTGGTAAATGCTGCTCTCAAACTGCATTTAGATGTCGATTAACTGTGATATATAGGCGTTTTTTTCGTGGCACGGGCATCCCGCCTGTGCGCCTGTGCGATCGCGGGCGTCTCGCCTGTGCGACCCCAAGCTTTTAAGCTATAATAGTTGCGTAAAGTCGAGATAAGTAAAAAAGTAACATGGATCAAACTTCTACAGTTACAATTAGCAATACATCTTATCAAACCCTCGCAGAAATCTCTGCACTCTCAGGAAAACCAATCGAAACAGTTCTCGAACAAGCAATAGAACAATACCGAAGACAACAGTTTTTAGCAGCAGCCAACCAAGCTTATCTTGCCTTACGCGATCGCCCAGAAGCTTGGAAAGAAGAACTTGAAGAACGGGAAGCTTGGGATATCACTTTAGAGGATGGTTTAGAATGACATCCGCCAAACCATCACGGGGTGATATATGGCTGATTGACTTGAACCCAACACGAGGAAGAGAGCAAGCTGGCAAGCGTCCCTGTCTAGTGACATCTGTAGATTTATTCAATCAGGGTGCTTCGGGATTAGTTGTCGTACTACCAGTCACATCGAAAGATAAAGGAATTCCCTGGCACGTCGAAGTTAACCCCCCAGAAGGAGGACTTAGACAGCGAAGTTTCATTAAATGTGAAGATGTGCGATCGATCAGTATAGAAAGATTTTTTGAACTGTGGGGTACAGTTTCTCCCACAACATTAATGATGGTAGAAGAAAGACTGCGTATTCTTTTGAATTTATAGCTAAAAAAAATTTTAGTTTTCATACAGATAAATATCCCTTTCATTCCCCTGACTGAATTTGACTCCTCACCCATTGCCTAAAACCTCGAATCATCGACGTTTCCCCCACATCTTTTTGCGTTTCCAAAAATCCCATAATCTCAGAGGGCGACAAAAAAGCGAAGTGAGGAGAAACCTCCCGTTCTAAATATTCCTGACCTTTTAAAAAATCATTGATATCCCACTAATAACAAATCACTAATCACTAATCACCAATTACCAAGGACTCCCAATCATCACAAAAGCAGACCAATAATAAGGATGCGACAACTTTAAATCCGCAAACCCTTGCAGCGAAGCCGGCAACTCCACCCCCTCACCCCGACTCAAACCCCGCAATCGGCCGCCCTCCAAACGCACATCTCCCCGCAACATCGCAATTTGCGCTTGTCGCAGGGCCGCCCCCTTAATTCGCGCCGTCTTCAACTGCTGGTAAAACTCACTCATCAATCCCAAAGTACCTTCATCACTCACGTACCACAAACTTCCCAAAGCCGTTTGCACCCCGGCTTGCAGCGCCAAACCCCCAAAACCCAACTCGGCCTGTGCATCTCCCACCGCAGTCCGACAAGCACTTAAAACTAACATATTCACCTGCGGATCATTCAATCTCAAATCCCGTAATTGATCCAGTCGCAGCCGACTATTCCACAACTGAATAAAAGAATTATTCGGTACTCCAGGTCGAAATTCGCCGTGAGTAGCTAAGTGAATAATGCCAAAAGGTCGGCTTTGATGCTGTCGCTTCAAATTCTCCAAAGTGAAACCCTCATTTAGAAAACTAACTCCCGGCCACTCTCTAGAAATAGCCGCTATTTCAGCAGGAACTGCCGGCAAAGGATTCAACTCGGAAAATTCCGAGGCACCCATTGCTAAAACTTGAGAATTTCTGAGATCGACGTAGCGGGTATCTGTTAAATTAATGCTGGGCATCAGGCTGAGATTGTACTTTTCCACCAAAAATTGCTGTCCGTCGTGCAAAGCAGCAAAGGGCATACCTCTCAAACCTCGATCGACAACAAAGGAAATAGTATCAGTTTCGCACTTTGTCAAACTGTCCTCTAAAGGCCCAATCATCCACTTATAAAGCTGTTGGGAAGATGGTAGATAACTCGTAGTAGCCCGCACCCCCGGTTTGGTAATCTCACCCCTGAACTCATTTACAACTTTCAGAAGTTCTTGTCGGTTCGCTGACGGCACACTTTTGTGAACCACTTCACCGCAAGAAGTGATCAGCATTAAATTTAATTCTTCGGGCTGCGAGAACAGATAAATTAAGCTGGGTTTCGTGCCGGTTTGTGCGCCCACCGATGCTAAGTTTTTTTGAATTTCCTCTGGGGATACCAACTCGTTGCTAATGTTGAGGCCGAAATATTCCCCGAATTCTTGGCTGAAAGATTTGTCCAGCATAGACAAAGCTGCCGATATTTGGCCTGCCTCCAAATTCCTGCCGATGTCGCCGCGAAATGCTGACTGAATAACAGAATCTCTGATTTTTGAATCGATGAAATTTCTCATTCCCCTGGGAAATTGCATTCTTTCGGGCGGCATCCTTTCTCTGGGTTTTCCTATATCTCGCGATATTCTGTTTTGGTTCTGCCGCTGTTCGCGACTAAAGGGTTGGTTGGGATCGAAAAAAAACGATCGCCCTCTATCAAATCGCGATCTATCCCTTGGTAATATTGGGGGGGAATTTGAGTTATTGCGATTAG
>NZ_JAUBTU010000093.1:0-17020 GCF_036705085.1 Microcoleus sp. B6-A1 | reverse complement strand
GTGGAGTAGGTGGAGTAGGTGGAGTAGGTGGAGTAGGTGGAGTAGGTGGAGTAGGTGGAGTAGGTGGAGTAGGTGGAGTAGGTGGATCGTTGATGGTGGGTTGATTGGTAGTGACGATCGCACTATTGCCTTGAGTGTAAGAATTTATGAACGATTGTCCCTGAGTAATCGTACCTAAAGCATTGCTGGCGATCGCCCCAGCAGTACCATTAGTCGTCGCATCTCCCACCGCAAAAGGTATCGGCGGATTGACATCGCCGCCGCCGTGGCGGATCGTAACTGTACCGGGTTGAGTGTCGCCAAGAGTCGAGACGCTAACAGGAGTGCCGTTTTGGTCAAAAGTACCCGTCACTTGAACTAAACCCGGAGTTGCGATCTCAACATTACCGCCCGGAGCATTTATGGATGCAACGCTGATATCATTTTGAGCGTTAAGATTTACTCTAGAAGTGCGATCGACCCTAACAACAGGATTAACATTTATTCGCCCAATTGTGATTTCGTTTGCGGCTAAAATACTCACAATTTCCGCAGCATTTATATTGCCAGTGCTGACACTTCCCCTACTGCTATTAACATCAACAGCGACTCCCTGCAAATTCCCCGTATTCACATTGTCTAACGCTCTGAAAGTGATATTTTCTGTTGCAGTGATGTTGGTCATTTGCAGATTCCCGCTAGTGCTATTGACATTCACTCTCTCTCCCTGCAAATTTCCGGAACTTACATTGCCAGAAGCTGTTAGATTAATATTCCCAGTGGCTGTGGTATTTGCAGTTTGAATTGTTCCAGAGTTACTATTGACATTCACTCCCACTCCCTGCAAATTTCCGGAAGTTATATCGCCTAAAGCTGTTACATTAATGTTCCCAAGGGATGTAGTATTGCCGATCGCAATTTTTCCCCCATCGCTATTGACCTCAACTGCTCCTCCTAGCAAATTCACTGCATTTAAGTCGCTGGATGCTCTCAAATCAATAGTGCCAGTGCCAGCATCGATCGATAGAACTCTAATATTAGTTTGGGCATTCAAATTTACTGTAGGAATGCGATTGCTTCCGTCTGTGCTGGTGGTAGGATTTACATTAATTGTCCCTGCTGTAATTTGCTGTCCTGCTAAAAGTCTGACATCTCCAGAAGTAGCGATCGCCCCCGTATTAACACTCCCATTGCTGCTAGCATTGACAGTCGCAGCGGTGAGATTGCCTACCGTTAAGTCCCTCAAAGCTGTCAAATTGATATTCTCAGTTGCTGTGATATTGACTGGTGTAGTATTAGGCACAATGGTATTGGCATCAGTCAAAACTCCCAATTCACCGGAGTTACTGGTAATATCAACATTAGACCCCTGCAAAGTCCCAAAATTCACATTGCCAAAAGCTCTGAGTACGATCGCCCCGGAAGTCCCAGTATCGATCGACCCTGTTACTATATTGCCTCGAACAGTATTCAGACTAATACTGCCGTTGATATCAGCACGAGAAATGTCACTTGTCAATATAATATTGTCATTAGCTTGAATATTAATTGTCGAACTAGACGTTAATCTGCCCCCAACTACCACTGGCCCTTCCCTGCTTTCGAGATTAATTTGACCGCCATTAATATCTCTAGTTGCGATAGTTCCCGGCGCTGACAATATCACCGGCCCGCCGGCCGAAATATTTTCAACAGAAATCAAATTATTCGATAAAATAGACCCAGGAGTAAATATTGCATCGTCACCTAAAGGATTAGGTTGTTCATTATCACCCGGAGTATCCGTAGGAGAATTAGGAACATTAGGAGAATTTGCCAAATTTTGCACTCCAGCCCGCAGAATTAAGGCCGGACTACTGGTTAAAATAGCAATATCTGGATCACCACTCACATTTTCCCTACCCAATGCAATATCGGGGCCGGTAATTGTAATCTCCTCGGCAACAATGCTCCCCCTCGCCTCGACTTTCAGCGAAACTCCGGTATAATCTCCAAAGAAAACATCTCCTTCCGAACTGATAATCGGGTCAAATAAACTGACAAAGTTTCCCGGCATTCCCGACAAATTGCGAATCGAAAAATTGCCACCAGAAACAAAGTGAGCATCCCCCGAAATAATGCCGTTGCTAACCAAACTCAAATTGCCGCCGCTTTGGAATTGCGGGGGAAGAGATAAGCCGCCGATCGCATTTTGAGTGAGAATATCAATAGTGCGAGATCCTTGAATGTATAAATTCCCCCCAGCCTGCGCCAAAAAAGGATTCTGGGCGCTGTCCCTGACCCGCACCGCATCCCCACCCAGCAAACTCAAATCCCCCGTAGTTTGCAGCCTAGCGCCCGCTAACGTGAGATTTTCCGCAGCCCATAAATTCGCACTTCCCGCATTCAACTGCGGCAGCCCAGACACATTAGCAGCAATCGCCACATCCCCAGAATTCACCTGCAAACCAGAACCCACAAGCCGCACAGAACCGTCATCCGCAACCGCAACACCCGCCGCCTGATTTTGACCCGTACCTGTCAGCAACTGCGGCAAAGAAACAGGATTCAAAGTCTGTGGAGAATTACCAAAATTTCCGCCCGTTGCTATTTCCAAACTCAACAAATGCCCCGGTTGACTAATGCGGAGAATCTGGTCTCCCCCAACAGCAGCAACAGTAATTTGCCCGCCCGCAGCCGACAACTGCCCGGTACTAACAACCGTACCGCCAAGCAAAGCCAAATTTTGCCCCGGAGTCACCGCTAAATTGCCAGCATTAACAATACTTCCCGGTACACCCGCACCAAAATAAAAAGCATTTGGCGTACCCACCAAGGCGCTAAAATTATTTGTACCCGCAGCATTAAACCAATTTGAACCAAAACCGACACCAGTAGCAGTAGTTGCAGTGAAAGCCGCCGGCACATTCAAACTCGCGTTCGGGCCAAACACAATCCCCGCAGGATTAATTAGAAAAAGATTAGAATTGCCGCCCGTGACAGTAATTAAACCGTTAATTAGCGAAGCGTCCCCGCCAGCAATTCGAGCTAATATATTTTGAATAGCCGAATTAGTCAGAAAATTAGCAATTTGACCTTGATTCAAGCCAAACTGCCCAAAACTGTGAAAAAGATTCGCGCCGTCTCCCGACAAACTGCCGCCGTTGATATCATAACGGTTGCCGATCGGGGTGACAACAGTACCCGTACCGTCAGCAGCAGGCACTAGCGGCTGTGCTTGCGCGAAAGTATTAAAAATTAACAAAGAAAAGGGACAAATAAATAGCGCAACCTTTTTAATCTTTAAGTTGGCATTTTTCATAGCACTAAGTAAAACTATCTCAATTGCCTTAATTATCGCACTTGCAAACAACTTACCTGTAAATTACACATTAATTCGCTCATGACAACTCCCAAAATCAAAAGCTTGTACACAGACGGCGCTTGTTCCGGCAACCCAGGCCCAGGCGGCTGGGGTGCAGTAGTTTGTTTCGCCGACGGCAAGTGTCACGAACTCGGAGGTGCAGACCCCCAAACCACTAACAACCGCATGGAAATGCAAGCTGCCGTCGCTGCGCTGGAATTTTTTGCCAATTCCGGTCAAACCGAACCTGTCACCGTTTACACCGACAGTGAATACGTTAAAAACGGCATCACCAAATGGATTCAAGGCTGGAAAAATAAAGGCTGGAAAACCTCAACGGGCAAAGATGTTGTCAACCAAGACCTCTGGCACCTGCTAGACAAGCTGAATTCCCGGCAAATCAAGTGGGAACACGTCCGCGGCCACTCCGGCGACTTCTACAACGACAGATGCGATGAAATCGCCCGTAGCTTCTCCCACAATCTCACTCCCGAACTGCAACAGCAGAAACCAACGGGAGACGAGGCCGGGGCGGACACGGAGGCACCGCCCCTACGCTTTGACAACACAATTGTTTCGGAAGAAACGGACGCAACTGGTAACAAAACGATAGAATCCTATGTCATAACTTCTGACCTTCCGATCTCCAACTCTACCATGATGGATTCAACTGCCGATACCCTGGAGAACTTGCCCCGCGAGGTGAGGGTTCAGGACCTCCGCAATCTGATCGAAACGTTGCACATCGCCGACGAGGTTGCGACGAAAGGCTACTTGATTACCAGTTCTGAACTGGCTGATTTGATGGATGTAAATGCCAGCGCTGTCACCAGTCGTGGAGACAACTGGGTTTGGCGAAATTGGGTAGTTTCGCGGGTGCGGCGCGAAGGCAACCAAATTCTCTGGCAATTAGAGAGAATCGACCACGTTAGTACAACTGATTAGTGGTTAGTCATGAGTTATTGGTTGATTAATAACTCATGACTAATGACTGTCTCAAAGCAAGATTTGGCAAAATTCCGTAGGGACACAACTAATGTTGTGTCCTTTTAGTCATCAGTTTAGTAAACAGATTACTTAACATCAGTCCCAGTTAAAATAAAGAATCCAACTGTCAGTAAGGCCGTACTCTAAACCCTCATAAAAATTAATACGGGATGCGGGAAACGAGCGTGGCTTCAGCCCGCTCGTGGGAAGCGAATCGGGGGACTTCAGTCAAGAGTGTCTTTCTTAATTAGCAGAGTGATGCGGATCTTCGATGTATTTCCTAACAACTTCACTACTAATATTGCCTGCGGTAGTAACAAAATAGCTGCTCGTCCATAAAGACGGCAGCTTTTTTAATTCTGGAAATTCAGCCCTTAAATTATGACTAGAACGTCCCTTGAATGCCTTGACAACTAACGCAGGAGTATCCATCGGCTTGACCGCTACAAATAAGTGTACGTGATCTGGCGCTACTTCCAGAGCTAAAATATCCCAACCTTTCTCGATTGAAAGTGCTAAAAATATTTCACGCAGCTTAGTTGCTACACTGCCAACTAGAACTTTTTTCCGGCGTTTGGGGATGAAGACGAAGTGATAATTAAGCAAGAATTTGAGGTGGTTGTGAGTCTGGTACTCAGGAAGTGGCAACATAAAGTTTTGTTGTCATGGATTGACTTATCAACTATACTCACCTAAACTAAATAAATCAACTAAATTTCGGGAAAAAGAGGTGACTAAAGTCAAAAAAACGATGGGAGTACAGCAAGTATTGCTGTCTCCTACCAAAGAAGTTGAGGCAGTGTTAATTTATCTTTGCCGACAATCTGGCAAGCTGTATAACAGCGCTGTCTATTTTGCTCGCCAAATCTTTTTCAAAACGGGAAGGTTGCTGACCGGAAAATTTGACTTATCTTTTGAACCGTCAATCGCCAAGTCGATGGTTGCTAAGTCGCTGCCTTCAACGCCTATGCAACAAACTTTGATGTCGGTTACAGAGGCGTTCAAAAGCTTCAAAGAGTTAAAAGCTCTGTACAGCAAAGGTCAATTGCATTTTAGACCCAAGCCTCCGAGCTATTTAACAGGTTCTAAATTGTTTAAAGTCGCCTACCCAAATTCTGGTGGATTAAAGCCAGCGCTTGTCGGCGACCAGTTGAGATTTTCCCTGGGCTTAACAGTACGGCGCTGGTTTGGGGTTTCTGAATTCTTTCTACCCATGCCGTCAAACATTGACTACTCAAAGGTTAAAGAATTTACAATTCTTCCGAAGAACGGTGCTTTCTACTTGGAGATGTCTTACGAAGTAGAATGTCAGCAACACGCTTTAGATTTTAGCCAAGCGCTATCAATTGATTTGGGAACTGCTGACAATTTAGCAGCTTGTGTGGACACGCTGGGAAATTCGTTCTTGATTGATGCTCGTGTTATGAAAGCGATAAATCAGCTCTGGAACAAAAAGGTAGCAACCCGAAAGGAAGGAAAGCCCACGGGTTACTGGGATAGCTGGCTAGACCGCGTAACTCGCAAGCGCAATCACCAAATGCGCGATGGCCTCAATAAAGCTGCGAAGTTGATTGTTTCCCACTGCTTGAAGCATGGGATTGGCAATCTAGTAATTGGATGGAACCAAGGTTTTAAGTCCAATGCCGATATGGGTAAACTGAACAATCAGAAGTTTGTTCAAATGCCGTTAGGAAAATTGAAATATCGGCTGAGCCAATTGTGCAATTTGCACGGTATCAAGTTTACTGAAACAGAAGAAGCATACAGCTCCAAGGCTAGTTTTCTTGATGGAGACTCCCTACCCAGGTTGGCGTGAAAAACCGCCTGAGTGGAAAGCATCTGGAAAACGAATTGAACGTGGCTTGTATCGCTCTGCCGATGGAACTGTAATTAACGCAGATCTAAACGGTTCGAGTAATATTCTAAGAAAAGTAGCCAGTAAGTTGGGTGTAAAACTTGACCGACTGAGTAGGCGGTGTTTGACCACCGTAGCGAGAATTAGGCTTTGGTAATAACTAAAGCCAATCTGTCAGCAGAATCTCAGCGGCTTTAGCCCGCTTGAGTGTCAAAAAATCAGTGATTTCCCATCGAAAATCTCAAATCGCAAATCGAAAATAGCATGAGTATCAGCTTGCGAACAGTCACTGCTACCAGATATGTCACTCCTTTGCGCGAGGGCGGGTCGCTACCCGCGATCGTCGAAGCAGATGATGATGGTATGTACGTGCTCAAATTTCGCGGTGCGGGCCAGGGAGCCAAATCTCTGATCGCGGAGCTAGTGGCGGGAGAGATTGCTCGCGCCTCCGGGCTCCCAATCCCCGAACTCGTTTTTGTTGAACTCGATCCCGAACTGGCTCGGACTGAGCCTGACCCGGAAATTCAAGATTTGATCCGAGCAAGCGCGGGCCTCAACCTCGCCCTCGACTATCTTCCGGGCTCGATCACATTTGACCCGATAGCGGGGAAGTCCGAGGCGGATCTAGCCTCAGAAATCGTCTGGTTCGATGCTTTTGTAACCAACATCGATCGCACGCCGCGCAATGCAAATATGCTGGTATGGCACCGCCGGCTTTGGCTGATCGATCATGGTGCAGCCCTCTACTTCCACCACACCTGGAAAGATTATCTCTCGCGCAGCCGCGATCGTTTCCCCCCAATTAAAGACCACGTTCTGCTGCGTTTTGCTAGTACGCTGGAAGCGGCAAATTCAAAGATGACTCAAACGCTAACCCCGGAAATCATTCGCAACATTGTTAAACTAATTCCTGATACTTGGCTGGTGGGAGATTCTCCTTTCAGCGATAGCAACGAACATCGGAATGCTTATATCGAGTACCTGCTAAATCGGCTAGAATCACCACATATTTTTTTGGAGGAGGCGATTAGTGCCCGATCGATTTCTTTATGATTATGCCATTATCCGCGTCGTTCCCAAAGTCGAGCGCGAGGAGTTTATCAACGTGGGGGCGATCGTTTCCTGCGGTACGAAAAAATTCCTCGAAGCCCGTATCGAAATTGATGAACAGCGCTTGATGGCGATCGACTCAACGTTGGATCTGGAAATGATTCGCAATCACCTAGCAGTCATTCCCATCATTTGTGCAGGCGGCAAGGAATCTGGCGCGATCGGTCAACTTCCCCACAGAGAGCGCTTTCACTGGCTCGTAGCACCCCGCAGTACGATCGTTCAGACATCGCGGGTACACACTGGTTTTTGCCAGAGTCTACCGGGTGCGATCGAACACTTGCTCGATACAATGGTGCGATCGTCAAGTCGATTTTAGATTTTAGATTTTAGATTTTAGATTTACTCATTTTAGCTAAAGATGAGAACGCCAGAACCATTGTACTGACGGGAAACTTTTCTAAAGTGTTAGAGCGTGTCCGATCGATTAACCGCAATCAGATGCGATCGCGCGTGCTCACGAAAGTCCGCACTCCGGCTGCGGACTTTCGCGGGTACAGATCCGTTTTTTACTACTATAATTGACCGCACATAATATTAGCAGCAGTGGAGCAAGGTAGAAAGATGATGCAAATTGAACAGACAAATATGACCGTCCCCCTCTGGGGTTTAGCAATTTTCATTTTGTGGACGATCGCAGTCGTTATCCTCTTGCTAGCAGTCAGGATTCGGCATCTATCTGCGGGCGGATCTGTAAAAGATTTTGGCACACAAAACGACGACAGCTTGCTTTGGCGACTATTTCGAGTACAATCCAACTTGATAGAAAACCTGCCTTTGTATTTGGGAGTTGTTTTTCTTCTAACAGTTAGGGGTGTTTCAGGAACAGCAGTAGATTTGCTGATTGTTGTGTACATCCTATTTCGGCTGGTACATTCAGCGATACACATCGCTGGCCTCGATCCAAAGTTTCGGTTGTTCAGCTTAGTAATTCAGTTAAGCTGTTTGGTAGCCTTAACTATTATGGCAGTTTTATAGTTGAGAAATTACGCGGTACATATATAGTAGGGTGCGTCAGGGGCAAACCTTTATTGTTTCTTACACAGCGTAAGTCAGACGCACCTTACAAGTCGATCGCCCCTGTGACATTAATGCCTGTGATTTGGCTAAATTATCGAAGTTTATGAACCGAATATCTCGTGCGATCGCTGTTATTTTAATGGTATTAGGCTGCATTACTTTTGTTTTACTTCAGCCACCGCAATCAGCCTTAACCGTGTCACCTCCAGTGCAAAAATCTCCACCTCGCGGAGGAGATGTTGCTGAGACAATGAATTTTGGACGGCACTTTCAAGAATTAGGAGTTGAAGGGTCGATCGCGATTTACGATTTGAATAGCGATCGGCTTTATCAACACAACCCCCAACGTAACGCCACAGCTTTTTTACCTGCATCTACATTTAAGATTCTCAACTCTCTGATTTCCTTAGAAACAGGGGTGATTTCAGATGAGATTGCCGTTCTAACTTGGGATGGAATTCAAAGGCAAATTCCCGCCTGGAATCGAGACTTGAATATGAGACAAGCCATGAAACTTTCTGCCGTTTGGTTTTACCAAGTTCTCGCCCGCCGAGTCGGACACGAGCAAATGCAAAAATGGGTAGCCAAAGTCGCTTATGGCAACCAAAACATTGGTAACAAAGACGATATTGACAAATTCTGGTTAGAGGGAGAACTGCGAATCACACCCAACGAGCAAATTCAATTTCTCCGCCGTCTCTACAAAAATGACTTACCCTTCTCAGAGCGATCGTTGTCTGTGGTGAAAGACATCATAATTGTTGAACAAACTCCCGATTACACAATTAGGGCAAAAACAGGATGGGCAAATTTTGGAGAACAAATAAAGCCTCAAATTGGCTGGTATGTAGGTTATTTAGAAAAGGATAAAGATGTTTACTTTTTTGCTACAAACATTGACATCCGTAACAATAATGACGGCTCTGCAAGAATCGAGTTAACGCGCCGTTGCTTCAAGGAGCTTGGGCTGCTGTAAGTGCGTTATTTGTTTTCTAATATTCGCAAAAAAGCCAGCGGATAGGCTAACGGTGAGAGCCAAAACACCCATTTATGCGATGCCTGAGTTCGATCGTAGGAAGCCGAGTCTTTTAAATCTTTTAGAGCTTACGCAATTGGCCCATATAGCAATCCTTGCAGGTGTCGTAAACTTTTTACCCCACCCCAACCCTCCCCTTACTAAGGGGAGGGAGTAAGAAATTCACAAATGATTTAGGATTGCTATATATATAGTTGCTATCGTGCTATATGTCATTTCTTCCAGCAAGGCGACTATCATCTAAGAGAGCATTAAGTTTTTCAACGACTAGCCAGGGGTTTCGACCTTTCAAACAAGCTGCGATTGCTGCTTCATAGGGATTTCTGCCAGTTTTTTTTACGGCTGCGATCGCCTGTTTGTTAGACAATCCCCGCCCGCTGACCAACCAAGCAGCCAAAACCTGTCCTGTACGTCCGATCCCGCCAGAACAGTGAACTACCACCCGTTCGCCTTTGTTATTTGCAGATTCCAAGAACGGCAATATTTGATCGATTAAAATATCGCGATCGACCAATTCAAAGTCTGCGATCGGTGTCCAGCAGACTCGATCGCACCCAAATATTTTCCGATATGTTCCCAGTAAATCACTGTAGCGGATGAGTTGCGTCTGAGCGAGCAAGCAGCAAACTTGCTTGATATTATGCCCCTGCATAAATTCAATCCACCCAGCAATTTCTGCATCGCGGTATCCTGGTCTGGCTGCACCAAACACAATTAATTCATTCTCTGAAGCCGCAGCGAATTTGTGCATAATGTTTTCAATATTTTTACCTATAATTAAGAAAGACGCACAAACCCTGAATCAACAGTGAAAAACAAGAGTTCGATCGCCTTAATGAACTGGCTGCAACCCAAACCAGAAACCGTTTTGTTATGCGACTCAATTGTAGCAGCTTCTGAGATGGCATTCATGCTCAACGGTGAGTGGGATGGCTGCAATAGCTTGGTGCTCACTAAATGCGACAAGGTAGCAATTGAAGCAGCCGCCCGTTTGCTGGAGACATCGTGGTGCTACCAAAATACTTGCGAACCGGTTTTAATTCGGCTGGAAGTTGACGAATTGCTGCGCCGTTATGGAATTGGAGACAGGTTTTTTATTAATGCTAACTTGCGATGCGCGCAATTGAGCGGACTTTGTTTGGAAAACATAGATTTGAGTTATGCTAAATTGAATTTGGCTAACTTCAGCGGCACTAATTTAAGCAAAGCCAACTTAATGGCTGCACAGATGCAATCGGCAAATTTGAGTGGCAGCAATTTGAGTAAATCGCAACTTGTGAGGGCGAATTTATCAGGAGCAAATTTATCTGATGCTAATCTCAGAGGTGCGGATTTGAGTTATGCAGATTTAAGCAATGTTTGCTTAACAGGTGCTGATTTAAGAGGTGTAAATTTAGCGAGAACAGACTTAAGAAAAACCAGCTTAGATGGGGCGATTTTTGAGTAATACCAAATCCCGCTTAAATACTTTCTCTCACACCCTCTGCGTACATTCTGTAAACATTTATCTGCGTTAATTCGCGTACCTCCGCCCACATCTGCGGTTAAAGTTCCAAAGTAATTAACTGAGCAATTTCATCCGTTTGAAAACCCAAGGCCATCGGCTTTTGCACTTGGGGAATCACTTGCACATCATAGAGTTCCGTGACAATTCCTTCAAAGCGCAACCAGTGAACGATCGCCCCCGTAGTCAAATCAATCACCATCATACCACAGCGAGGCTCAGCATCCTTGGTGAGCAACAACTCATCCAATTCTAAACCGCTAAAAGTATTGTCACCTCCCCGAGGTTTCGACAGTCCAACAATTGCCCAATTTTGCCAAAATGCCAGCCCTCGGACATATCCCGGACAAAACGCAATTGCCTGAAATTTCCCTGTATCTAAATCCACATAACCGAATTCTCCTCTCCCCGAATTCAGCAACCACAATTTATCTTGATACCAGCGGGGTGAGTGCGGCATTGACAATCCTGTGACGATAATATCATTAGATTCGATATCAATAACTATACCGCCGTTTTTTCTGCGATCGCGCCAGCCATCCACCACATCCGACTGACTCGACGCTGTGACATATTTCGGTTCCCCAGCCACCATTGCCAAACCGTTGAGGTGACAGCGATCTTCATTTATATATTGTGAGATAAAACCGGGTTTCCAGAGAGGTTTGCAACTGTGGCGATCGCTCAAAGTAGCGATACAATTAAACAAAGTGCTAATAAAAAGGATTTGATTATTTTTATCGACTGCGATATCGTGAATGTCGATATCTCCTGTAGTATAACCGATTCTTGGTATATATAATTTATCGTATCCTTGGTATAATTTCCCGGATTCTAAGACATTATCTAATTGCCAGAGTTGATATTTTGAGCTGAGATAAAGGCGTTCCGGCGTGCAGTAAAGCCCCATTGCGCGATCGAATATTCGCCAAAAAGCCGAGATTCTGTTGGTTTCGGGTGCAGCACCGATTAACATTAACCTGCTGGTTTGATAGGTAGTGCAAGCCAGGCTGATTTGTTGTTGAGTTAGCCAAGTTGGAAACTCGCGATCGCCAAAAATTTCGTGTTCTTCGACTGTATTGACAATTGTGTCGTTATTCATAAAACCTGTAAAATTTTAATTTCCGTAGGGGCGGGTTTGACAGACAATAACTGCCTAAAACCCACAATTTCATAAACCCGCCCCCACCCAACTATAAATCAAAATGTACCTCTTGAATGTAGAGGTTTCCTTCACCAACAATAATTGCCTAAAATTCACAATATCATAAATCCGCCCCCACATCGGTCTGAGATAATTCCTGTAAAATACACCAAAAGAGGTATAAATATTTACACACAATTGATGTAATTTATTGGGGGTGTAAAATATTAGCATTTAATCATGGTCTGGGATTTAAATATTGAAATCAACGATCCAGAGATATATCTTAATCAAGTATCGGGTATTACTAAACATACTTTCTCTTCCAAAGATTACAAAATTCAATGGCGGCTTGCTAAGTTAAAAAAGTTCGAGTTCGTGAGTGTTGTTTGGGAAGCTGGGAGTACATATACCGCAGGATATACTTTTGTTGGAAAAATAGGTTTCACATTTTTTGACAGCGATCATTTATTGAAAGTTGGGTCTAACGAATTCCTCGTGAACGATCGAAATTTGCTGATAACTCAGCCGGGAGCCGAATTAAGCCAGCTTCAACACTCAGCCACATACAGCGCAATATCAATTTATATAGATGAAGCTCGATTTTTAACTGAACTGAGCAAGTATCTTGACAAATCCATTGAACGTCCTAACCTGGTGCAAGTTATCGATCGCACTAATCTTTACGGTCGATCGCTATATCAAATGGTCATAATGCTGTCGAATTTGATTGACACTAATGGACATCCACTGGTAATTGACAATTTAGAAACCGCTATTTTTTCTACCTTAGTCCAAGGTTCATCTTACAACACTTTAGAACCATCGATTATTAAAGTATCCGAAATTTCGATCGCCCGCGTGCGAGAGGCGGCCGAATACATCCGAGCAAATATGAAACAAGAGCTGACAATTGCACAAATTGCTTCCGCCATGAACTGTAGCAGTCGTTCTTTGCAAACAGCATTCGCTCGTTATTACGGTGTCTCTCCCAGTCAATTTTTGCGAACTGCTCGACTTGAAGCCACTCGTATGGAGTTAATCGAGAGCAACAAAACGATTACGGAAATTGCGTTTGAATATGGCTTTTACAATCCTAGTCGCTTTACAAAATATTTCCAGCAGCATTTTGGGAAAAAGCCTTCGGACATTTTGCGAAACTAATCTTTCGCAATTTGGCTAGCGCAACTAGGAAGCAGCAAGATATAAATCTTGTTAGGGAATAAATTGATACACAGGTTAACGGAATTCAGACCAATTTTTTATGAGGCCCCGTAGAATCTGATCCCCCCTAGCCCCCCTTCATAAGGGGGGGACAGGATTCCGATCAAAGTCCCCCTTCCCCCTTGGGGGGGCTAGGGCGTGTTTTCAAACTGATCCATCAGATCCTGATCCCCCTAAATCCCCCTTAAGAAGGGGAGTAGGGGTTGACTTTGAGTGCTCTTGTCCCCCCCTTATTAAGGGGGGCTAGGGGGGATCTCCGGGTTTGAAAACACGCCCTAGGGGCGGGTGGGGATTTAGGGGGATCAAGATATGTGCAACGACCCATTAAATTGCTATCAGACAAAATATTAATTTGTAAGCCCTACCAAACAAAGGTTTCGAGCCTTTGTCCCGGTTACAAGTGTTTTCCTTACCCTTTCGATATTACTCATCACGATCGGCGAGTGTCATCCACCACCAGGTAGAAATATCACAAACCAAAATCAAATCGGGGTCATCTCCCGACTCAAAAACCACGAACTACATTAAAAGCAAAAAACTGTGAAAACTCTACCTCAAATTAACCGTTCCATAAATAAAAATATCGGAAGTTTGGTTGGTTGCACCAGCAACAAGCCCACAGAAATAGTCATCCTTGACCCCACAATACCAGACAGCCAGCACCTAATCTCCGGCATCAAACCCAACACAGCAACCTACATCCTCCAAAGCCAGCCCGATGCCGTAGAGCAAATCACCACAATCCTAGCTCAGCATACAGACATCAATGCTCTACACATCATCACCCACGGAGATTCTGGCAGCCTGTACCTAGGCACAACAGAACTCAACAGCAACAACATCCAAAACTACAGCCACCAATTGCCACAGTGGCGAAACGCCTTCACCGACAACGCCAACATCATCTTATATGGATGCAGCGTAGCAGCCGGAGACAGAGGAAACCAATTCCTGACTCAACTGCACCAACTCACAGGCGCAAACATCAGCGCCAACTCCCAACCTACAGGTAACAGCGCACTCGGTGGCACTTGGGACATCCTCCAACTCATCCCCCCATCAACGCAAAAGCCCCAACTAATTCTCACCGAAACTACCCTCAAAACTTACAGCCACATCCTAGCCACCGCCAACCCAGACACCAAAGGCGTTACAGTCAACTCGCCCTCTGTCGTCATCGACGTACTCGCCAACGACACGGGCACTTCTCGCGCCTCAGTACAAAGCATCCTCATCCCCCCCAACAATGGCACCGCGATTATCAACGACTGGATTTATGTCGGCGGCGGATTTACCACCATCGGCGGACAACCCCGCAGCAGAATTGCTCGGTTGAATAGCAATGGCACGGCAGATGCCACCTTCAACTCGGATGCGAATAGTGCCGTCTTAGCGATCGCCATAGACAACAGTGGCAACCCCATAGTAGGTGGCTTTTTCAACAACATCAACGCACAACCCCGCACCTTTATCGCCAAATTAAACCCCATAACAGGTGCGGTAGATCCCACCTTCAACTCGAATGCGAATAATCCCGTCTTAGCGATCGCCATAGACAGCAGCGGCAACCCCATAGTGGGCGGCAATTTCACCAACATCGGCGCACAACCCCGCAACAGAATCGCCAAATTAAACCCCACAACTGGTGCCGCCGATCCCACCTTCAACCCGAATGCGAATAATATTGTCAATGCGATCGCCCTAGACAGCAGCGGCAACCCCATAGTAGGCGGCTTTTTCGGCAACATCGGCCCACAACCCCGCAACTCTATCGCCAAATTAGACCCCACAACTGGTGCCCCCGATCCCACCTTCAACCCGAATGCGAATAGTGGTATCTTCGCGATCGCCATAGACAGCAGCGGTAACCCCATAGTGGGCGGCTTTTTCAACAACATCGGCGCACAACCCCGCAACTCTATCGCCAAATTAAACCCCGTAACTGGTCTCGCCGATCCCACCTTCAACCCGAATGCGAATGGTGGTCCCATTGCGAGCGTCAGAGCGATCGCCCTAGACAGCAGCGGCAACCCCATAGTGGGCGGCGATTTCACCAACATCGGCGGACTACCCCGCAACTCTATCGCCAAATTAAACCCCACAACTGGTGCCGCCGATGCTACCTTCAACCCGAATGCAAATGGTCAAGTCTTCGCGATCGCCCTAGACAGCAGTGGCAACCTTATAGTGGGCGGCAATTTCACCACCATCGGCGGACTACCCCGCAACTCTATCGCCAAATTAAACCCCGTAACTGGTCTCGCCGATTTCACCTTCAACCCGAATCCGAATAGTGGTATCGATGCCATAACTATAGACAAAGCGCGCAACATCCTCTACACCCCAAACTCCAACTTCAACGGTGAAGACACATTCCAATACACCGCCACCGACGGCGTTGTTTCCATCCCCACCACCGTCACCGTCTTAGTCAACGACTCCCCCACCCTCGACAACAGCGGCACCCCCATCCTCAACCCCCAAAACCAAAACGACAGCGCCAGCACAGGCACCCTCATCAGCACCATCATCACTAACCTCGGCGGCACAGGCATCACCGAGCCCAACGCCAGCCTCTTAAGAGGCATCGCCCTCACGGGCCTAGACACCGCCAACGGCACATGGCAATACACCATCAACGGCGGCACAACCTGGACAAACGCCCCAGCCGTTTCCCCCACCAGCGCCTTACCCCTAGCCAGCAATGCCAACACCAGGCTCAGATTTGTACCCAACCCAGGTTACAGCGGCACTGTCACCAACGCCATCACCTTTGCCGCCTGGGATCAAATGAATCAAATCACCGGCAGCAATGGCACTATCGCTAACTACACCGCAGACAGAAGCACCAACACTACCTCCAGCGTATTCAGCAGTGAAACGGAAACCGCCAACATCACCGTTAATCCCGTCCCCACCATTACCAGCGTCAGTGCAGCCAACCCAAACGGGACTTACGGTATCGGCACAAACATCGACATCACCGTTGAATTCTCTGAAACAGTCAACGTTAACGGTACACCGCAACTAACTTTAGCAGGTGCAACACCTGTGGCTAATTATCTCTCAGGTACCGGCACCAACACTCTCACTTTTCGCTACACAATTGCAGCCGGAGATAACAGTTCTGACTTAGACTATTTTTCCACCACCGCCCTATCTTTAAGCGGCGGTACGATTAAGAATGCCACCAATGGTGATGCCATCTTAACATTGCCAACTCCCGGTGCAGCCAACTCATTGGGTGCCAACAAAGATTTAGTAATTGATACTGTTCCACCCATAGTTTTCCTCACACCCGACTCACCCCTAACCACCATAAACGCACCATTTTTAGTCTATGCAGACTTCAGCGAAAACGTCACAGGATTTGATCCAAGTGACATCAATGTTGGTAACGGCACTGTTAGCGGATTTACAGGTAGCGGTAGCAATTATCGTTTTACCGTTATACCAACAGCTAGTGGCGATGTCACCGTAGATCTCCCAGCAGCTACAGCGATTGATACCGCTGGCAACTACAATGCCCCCGCCCCTCCAATTGTTCGCACCGCCGACATTACACCGCCTACTGTTGTCTTAACATCAACATCACCAACCACCACAAATGCACCCTTCCTAGTCACAGCAACCTTCAGCGAAACCGTCACAGGATTTGCTGCAACTGACGTAACTGTTGCCAATGGAACTGTTAGCGGATTTACAGGTACTGGCACAACTTATGAGTTCACCGTTACACCAACTGCTACTGGCAATGTCACCGTAGATATTCCCGCCGCTACAGCCACAGATACCATTGGTAATAGCAATACCGCAGC
>NZ_JAUBTU010000092.1:0-28233 GCF_036705085.1 Microcoleus sp. B6-A1 | reverse complement strand
GGGCAAGATGCCCGTTCCACAAAGAGTGAATTTTCTTGTGGAACAGGCATCTTGCCTGTTGCTAAACAAGTAATTGAGAATAGTGCAACATCTCAGTTAAAACCGACTGAAATATTGACCGATAGTCCTCTTGAGAGGACTTCAGCTATGAGACAGGGGTTTCAACCCCTGTCGGACTATAGGTTTTTGACTCAATCCCTACCACCATCTTCGAGAATTATACAAGGCCGCCAAGTGTCCCTAAACGGCCGCATTCTCCCCCTAAGTTGGACTCAGCAGCCGGCAAACAGCACTTCTGGGAATTTCCGAACTTGGATTGCTGATGTTGGATTGATGCAAAGTGCGGGAGTGGATTTGCTTAGCAGCGCCGACAGTGCCAAACAACCGGTGCAGTGGTTTTCGGTATCTTTAACCGGTGCTCAAAGCTTAGCAGCGCGGGCAACAGGCCCGTATCGTTACTTAGATGTTACCGATTTTGCTAGACTTGCGGGCTGGGAGATATCTGCTGATGGGAATATTCTAAAAATTACTTCTCAAACTGCAAGTGTTACCGGAATTCGGCAAGCAGAAATAGAATCGGGCGATCGCATTGTAGTAGATCTCGATCGACCAACTCCGTGGCAAGTCAACTTTGTCAATAAACCAATCCCGTCGCCGACACCCACACCCAACCCCCCGGACGACCCCACAAAGCCCGCTATCCCACTGCCAAACCTCCGCCCAGCGCCAAACCTCGAAACACCAGACGACCCGACCAAACCCGCCCTGCCGCTGCAAATAACGCCCGCAGCGCCGATCGCCGGTCAAGAATGGTCGATCGCGATCGATGCCAAAGTCGTTCCCGCCATAATTCAGCAGACTTTCTCAACCAGCAAACAATTGCTATCACTAAAAGTCGAACCTGACGGCGTTCAAACCAAAGTCAAAGTGAAGATTCCTTTAGGTTGGCGGCCGCAAGTTTTCAGCCTGGGAAATCCCAATCGATTAGTTATCGACATTCGGCCAGATTCGTTAGTAGAAAAAAACATTGCTTGGGCGCCCGGTGTGCAGTGGCGGCAGCAGTATCAAAATTTAGGAACTGCTCGTTTTCCAGTAGTTTGGTTAGAAGTTAATCCGCGTCAAGCTGGTGTAAAAATTCGACCAATTCTCAGCAATCCGCCTGCCGATCAAGGCACTGCACCTTTATTGCAAACAGCAGAAGTTTCGGGTGCGGCTGCGGCGATTAATGCAGGTTTTTTCAATCGAATTAATCGCTTAGCTTTAGGGGCAATTCGGCGGGACAATAAATGGCTTTCTGGGCCGATTTTGAACCGGGGGGCGATCGGCTGGAACGATCGGGGAGAATTTATGATCGATCGTTTGACTTTGCAAGAAACTGTGATCACTTCGGCAAATCAAATTTTGCCGATTTCTCATCTCAATAGTGCCTACGTGCAATCGGGAATCGGTCGCTACACTCCTGATTGGGGAACAACTTATACTCCGCTGTCTGGCAATGAAATAGTTGTGACAGTTGCGGGCGATAGGGTTGTCAGCCAATCCCCCGGAGGTACGCCGGGAACAACAACTTTTCCCATTCCAGCTAACGGTTATATTTTGGTTTTACGTTCCGATTTTTCCCCTGCATCTGAACTATCCATCGGCACTTTATTGCGTTTAGAAACTAACACTTTTCCTGATGATTTTAACCGTTTTCCTTACATTCTCGGCGGCGGGCCTGTGTTGGTACAAAACAGTCAAGTTGTGCTGGATGCTAAGGCGGAAGGGTTTAGCGATGCCTATGTTAGACAGACAGCAATTAGAAGTGCGATCGGGCGAAATGCTGCGGGTAATTTGCTGATTGTAGCGGTGCACAATCGCGCGGGCGGGGCGGGGCCAAATTTCGCAGAACTGGCGCTGATATTGCAGCAAATGGGTGCTGTGGATGCTTTAAATTTGGATGGGGGAAGTTCGACGAGTTTGTATTTGGGAGGTAGTTTGCTCGATCGACCTCCGTCAACTGCTGCGAGAGTTCATAATGCGATCGGTATTTTCATTCAACCATAAACCGTCACGTTAAATAGTAGGGTGCGTCCGTGTGCGTTATCTTCTCAAAAATTGAGAATCTCCACACTGACGCACGTTACAAAAACGTTAAATCGTAAGGTGCGTCAGCACGAATCTTCACAACAATCAAGAATATCTGCACTCACTGATGCACTCTACAAATTAGAGCGTGCATCCAACAAACTCCCCCCGTCTCAGCTATAATCAAAACCATCCTCTCTACATCCTCACATACCCATCATGAGGCACTGGCCCCCCGGACAACAACTACACCAAGGCAAATACCTAATCGAAGAAATCCTCGGCGGCGGTGGATTCGGTGTCACCTACCGCGCTCAAAACCGCAAAGAAGGTAAAGTAGTCGCCATCAAAACCCTAAATGCCAACGTTCAAGGTAAGCCAAACTTTCGCGAATACCAAACCAAATTTGTCAACGAAGCTTTATCTTTAGCCCGGTGCAGCCATCCCCACGTTGTCCAAGTTTACGAAGTGTTTCCCGAAACAGTGGAAAATATCGAATTGTGGTGCATGGTGATGGAATTAATCGACGGATTTGACTTAGCTAGCCATCTCGAAGATAACGGCATTTTGTCGGAAGAAAAAGCTTTACCAATTATTCAGCAAGTGGGAAGCGCCCTGAGTTTTGTTCACCAGCAAGGATTTACTCACCTCGATGTTAAACCCCAAAATATTATGATAAGAACCCCCCCCAGCCCCCCCTTGGTAAGGGGGGGAGTAAGAGAAAATCCCCTCTTCTCTTCTTCGCCCCTTAGTAAGGGGGGCGAAATTTCTTCTCCCCCCCTTAGTAAGGGGGGCAAAATTTCTTCTTCCCCCCTTAATAAGGGGGGCCAGGGGGGTGCAGTTTTGATTGATTTTGGCTTAGCGCGACAGGTGACAGCACCGGGGAAATTGAGGACAAATAGCAATTCCGGGACTGAGTGTTACGCACCCATTGAATTATTAGAAAAACGCGCCGAACTTGGTGCTTATACTGATGTTTATTCCCTAGCAGCAACGCTTTATGTCATGTTGACTGGTGAGTTGCCGTTTCCGTCGCAATTCAGGAAGCAAAATATTCCTTTAACTCCGCCAAAGCAGCACAATTCAGAGATTAGCGACAGGGTGAATGCGGCGATTATCAAAGGGATGGAGTTGGAACCGCAAAATCGCCCGCAGTCGGTGCAGGAATGGTTGGATTTGCTGATACCAAAACCAGTGGCTGCTGAGACTACGCGGGTGATTTCAGCCGTGGGGATGGATTATATAAACTTGCGGAATTTATTGGCGGCTAAAAAGTGGAAAGAAGCCGATGAGGAAACGGCGAGAGTGATGTTGAAGGTGGCGGGTAGGGAGAAAGAAGAATGGCTGGATGTAGAACATATTGATAAATTCCCCTGCGAGGACTTGCGAACCATTGACCAACTTTGGGTAAAATACAGCAATGGGCGCTTCGGCTTTAGCGTGCAGAAGCGCATCTATCAAAGTTTGGGGGGAACCAGAGAATTTGATAGGGAGGTTTGGGATAAGTTTGGCGATCGGGTAGGCTGGAGAAAAAATAACCAATGGCTGCACTACTACTTTAAATACAAAGACCTCACTTTTTCAGAGAAAGCACCAGAAGCTCACTTCCCTGGGGGGTTTATATTGGGAGGGGGGTGGGTGGTAAAGAAAAATGTTGGTAGCTGGGTGCTGTTCTCTCCTCTCGCGTCGAGACTTGTAGACTGTAACATCTAAGCGTTTCAGCATTTCATAAAGATTTATAACAAAGCCCAAAACCACGAAGCCATGCCCTGTCTAGGTTTCCGACGGGGTTGTCGGGACATAACGAGCAAATAATCAAAGTAAAATCAATCTCAGAAACCGGGTTTCTGCGATAATTTATGTATCATCACCCAGATTCAGGAAGAAACCCGGTTTCTACCTCCCCACCAACAGCCTCCAAACTCCATAATTTAGAAACAAAATTTGTAGTTTGCATTAACAACCAAGACTAAGCAACCAACAATAAAACTCAAATAACTCTTGCTCCCCCCCTTACCAAGGGGGGGCTGGGGGGGTAAAAATATCAAACAACCAACTAAAAAACTCAAATAACTCTTACTCCCCCCCTTACCAAGGGGGGGCTGGGGGGGGTTAAATCCTAAACAACAAACGAACAAACTAAAAAAACGCTCTTACTCCCCCCCTTACCAAGGGGGGGCTGGGGGGGGTAAAAATATCAAACAACCAACAATAAAACTCAAATAACTCTTACTCCCCCCCTTAGCAAGGGGGGGCTGGGGGGGGTTAAATCCTATATAACAATGACAAAACTCTACAACAGAAGCTCAGAAAAATTCAAGCGGCAGAAGCTTCGCAGAGAAATGACAGAAGCTGAAAAGCAGCTATGGAAACGGATCAGAAACAGACAGCTTGAGAATTGTAAATTTCGCAGACAATATAGTGTAGCAGCATTTGTGCTAGATTTCTACTCGCCCGAAATCAAGTTAGCACTAGAAGTTGATGGTGACAGCCATTTTGTGGATGGCGCTGTAGAATATGATGCAGAAAGGCAAGAGTTTATTGAAGCGGCAAGGATTAATTTTTTGAGGTTTACTAATGAGGATGTTTATCATAATTTGGATGGGGTTTTAGAGGTTATTGTAGAGGGGATTAAATCGTTGAGAACATCGGGTGTTTTACCCCCCCCAGCCCCCCCTTGCTAAGGGGGGGAGTTAGAGTTAATTTCTTGCTAAGGGCGGGAGTTAGAGTTAGGTAGATTAGATTTAATCGCTGAGAACATCGGGCGTTTTACCCCCCCCAGCCCCCCCTTGCTAAGGGGGGGAGTAAGAGTTAATTTCTTGCTAAGGGCGGGAGTTAGAGTTAGGAGGGTAGATTAGATTTAATCGTTTATAACATCGGGCGTTTTACCCCCCCAGCCCCCCCTTGCTAAGGGGGGGAGTAAGAGTTAGCCTCTTGTTAAGGGGGAGAGTAAGAGTTTCGATAGTCCAAAATCCCAAATACGAAATCGATATGAGCTCAAAAGTTACCCTCACCATCACTTCCGGGAATCTCAAAGGCCGAGAATTCATCTTTGACACCCGCACAACTTGCATTATTGGCCGCGCCAAAGATTGCTATCCTAAGATTCCCGACGACGAAAAACATCGCACCATTTCCCGCTATCACTGTTTGCTAGATATCAATCCTCCCGATATCCGGGTGCGCGATTTCGGTAGCAAAAATGGCACTTTTGTTAATGGCAAAAAAATCGGTCAGCGAGAAGCTCATCACACTCCCGAAGAAGCGGCTCAAATCCAATTCCCAGAATATGACTTGCAGGGGGGAGATGAATTTACACTCAGCGATACTTCTTTTCGAGTTGCTGTTGCTATTGACCCGGAAATTGCCAAAAATCTCCAACAACAATCACCACCAATCGTTCCCTCAAATCAAGCCAATCTGTGGGAAATGCTGCAAGGTTTTCTGTTGAAAGCTGTGGCTAATGAAAGCCATATCGGAGTTCTCGGCGATTACCTTTTGCTCAAAGAATTGGGTAGGGGAGGTTTTAGTTTGGTTTATTTGGCGCAGCACAAGCGGACAAAGGAACAAGTTGCGCTGAAGGTGATGTTGCCAAAAGTGGCGGCAAATCAGCGGGCGGTTAATTGGTTTTTGCGGGAAGTTGAAAATATGAAAGTTTTAAAACATCCCAATGTGGTAGGATTAAAAGAGTTTGGTTATGCGGATGAAACTTTCTTTTTCACGATGGAATACTGCGATGGCGGTAGTGTTGTTGATTTGATGGAAAAACGCGGTTTCAGCACTTTGCCGATTGGTGAGGCTGTGGCTATTATTTTGCAAGTTTTAGATGGTTTAACTTACACTCATAATGCAGAAATTCCCAATGTCAGATTGGCTGATGGTAGTTTTGCAAAAGGACGGGGTTTGATTCACCGGGATTTGAAACCGGGGAATATTTTTCTGGCGAATGTGGGTGGGAAACAAGTTGCAAAAATTGGGGATTATGGGTTAGCAAAGGCTTTTGATCAAGCGGGTTTAAGCGGCCAAACGATGACTGGTAATGTTGTGGGTACGCCGTATTTTATGCCGCGACAGCAGGTAGTAAATTATAAGTACACGCAACCGGATGTTGATGTTTGGGCGGCGGCGGCTTGTTTGTATGTGATGATAACGGGATATTCCCCGCGAAATTTGGAGGATCAAGATCCGTTTTTGGCGGTTTTACAAAATGATGCGGTTCCTGTGCGCGATCGCACTTATGCGATTCCTCAACCGCTAGCCACAGTTATCGATCGCGCTTTAATTGACAATCCTGAAATTTATTATAAAAGTGCAGCGGAATTTAAACAAGCCCTATTCAATAGTATATCGTAAATTATGGTTCGACTACCAATAGGTTTTCAGAAACCCGCTTTCTTGAAGAAACCGAGTTTCTTGGTCTTCTCAATCTGCCATCACAGACAACACATACTCTCCTTGATTTACTGACTGATTGGTCGAAACATCAAAAATGAAAACATCCGACTCAGCACAAACATCAACCAAACTCGGAAATTCCCCATTCTTATTAAAGCTGAGAATTTGATAAAGCCGATCGCCCTTTTTGACATAACTCCCCAATTGCACTCGATTTTGAATCATCCCGCCCGCTGGCGCGTAGTATTTTATCACCGAATTCTTGGGGGTGAAAATAACTTGATGATTCGCAGTTTCCGGGAGAGGAAATCCATCTATTTTCAATAAACCCTTACTTGCTAAGTAATTTTTGATGCCCCGCAAGCCATTCGCCACCGACTCGGGATTCATTTCCATCCCCGAACCTAATTCTAAAGTCCAAGCTTCCACATCAAATTCGATCGCACTTCCCAACTCTGCTAAAATCTTCTCCAAAGCCAGCCAGGGCTTGAGAAACGCCTCGTCAAAAGCATCGCCATCGTACTCGTTCATCAAGATAGCCCGATCGAGCAAAAAAGCTTTCGCACTCTCCTCGCGGGAATTAAAACAATAAAGGTAATCTAAACTTTGATTCGTAGAACTGTGCAAGTCCAGCACATAGTCAGCATCCAAACACAAAGATTGTAGCTGATATCGGTAAAGTTCGCTGTAGGGGCGGCAACTAGGAGCGTTAATTTTTGCCAACTCTTTCGCAAAACTCAAAGCAATCGCTTTTCTGTAATTAACTTTGACAGTATCGGCATCGAGATGGATGTGAGACTTAGTAAAGCCCAGAATATCTTCCTCTTGTTTTTCAAAATCCCAGAAAATCCGGTTCCAATTTACCCCATCATAAAGATTGTAGCGACCAGGGGAAAAATGGTGCGATCGCTGGCTGACACCCACAGGATTACAAACAGGAACTAGCCAAATTTCCCCGCTTAACTGGCTGCTGTCCAAAGACATTAAAAACTCAATTAATTGGTAAATCACAGCATTACCGCTAATCTCAGCGCCGTGCAGGTTAGATTGGAGATAAGCTTTTTTGCCGGGAATCGCACCTTGGAACTGATAGACTTGCAGTGAAAGCCGATCGCCCGAAGCAAGCTGCACCACAGGAATAGTCGAAATAACTGGAATCATAGAGAAGGAAGTTCGGCAACGGATTATGTAACGGATGTAACGGATGTCAGGAAGAGGGAAGAGGGAAGAGGGAAGAGGGAAGAGGGAAGAGGGAAGAGGGGAGAGGGAAGAAGGCAAAATTTTTTTCTTTCTTCTGCCAACTGCCAACTGCCAACTGCCAACTGCCAACTGCCAACTGCCAACAGACTTATTCCTTCATAGCCGATTTGCGGGCGTTGGTCTAAAATCAATACAGTCCTCTGCTGACTTGCTTTCAGCAAGATTTAAGCATACTTACCCTGCAACCTTATAATAATCCTTGTGCCAGACACTGCCCAGAACCGCCCAGAGCTGGATCTGAAGACAATATTTCCCTTCGAGCTAGATAACTTTCAGAGAGAGGCGATCGCCGCCCTCGATGCAGGTAAATCCGTTGTCGTGTGCGCTCCCACAGGCTCCGGGAAAACGTTAATCGGGGAATACGCCATCCATCAAGCACTCTCCAGAGGGCGGCGCGTCTTCTACACCACTCCTCTCAAAGCTTTGTCTAACCAAAAGCTGCGCGACTTCCGCAGTCAATTTGGAGACGACAACGTAGGTTTGCTGACGGGCGACATCTCCGTCAATCGAGATGCGCCGATTTTGGTGATGACTACCGAAATATTTCGGAATATGCTCTACGGTACGCCGATCGGAGCAGTCGGTGCTTCCCTTACCGGAGTCGAAACCGTGGTGCTCGACGAGTGTCACTACATGAACGATCGCCAGCGTGGTACCGTCTGGGAAGAATCCATCATCTACTGTTCGAGCGAAATTCAACTACTCGCCCTCTCAGCAACCGTTGCCAATAGCGACCAACTCACAGACTGGATTAACAAAGTCCACGGGCCCACAGAGCTCGTCTACTCAGACTTTCGGCCAGTACCGCTGCAATTCCACTTCGCCAACCAAAAAGGGATATTTCCCCTGCTAGACGACACCGGCAAAAGAGCTAATGTCCGGTTAGTCCCCAAAAAGAAGGGGCAAAAAGTAGAAAGAGGCAGCATCCCCACTCCGAGTTTGACCGATGTTTTGGCCCGGTTGGACGATCGAGATATGCTACCAGCAATTTACTTTATCTTCAGCCGTCGCGGGTGCGACCAAGCAGTCGCAGAAGTCGGCAATTTCTCCCTGGTTAACGAAGCCGAAACAGCCGAACTCAAACGCATCATTGACGATTTTTTACAGCGAAACCCAGAAGCAGAACGCTTCGGTCAAAAAGAAGCACTTTTAAAAGGGATCGCCGCCCACCACGCAGGCATTTTGCCCGCTTGGAAAGGTTTAGTAGAAGAACTTTTTGGCAGAGGTTTGATAAAAGTCGTATTTGCCACCGAAACCCTAGCAGCCGGGATTAATATGCCCGCCCGCACCACAGTCATTTCCACCCTGTCCAAGCGCACCGACAAGGGACACCGGCTGCTAAACGCTTCAGAATTCCTGCAAATGGCCGGTCGGGCGGGTCGGCGGGGCATGGACAAGCTGGGGCACGTGGTCGCTGTTCAGACGCGCTTTGAAGGCGCAAAAGAAGCCTCGTATTTGGCAACAGCCAAAGCCGACCCCCTCGCCAGTCAGTTTACGCCCAGCTACGGCATGGTGCTGAATTTGCTGCAAACTCACACTCTCGACGAAGCTCAAGAGTTGGTAGAGCGGAGTTTTGGTCAATACCTTTCTACCTTGTACTTGCAGCCGCAGCAAGAAGAATTAGACCGATTGCAAGCAGAATTGGCGGTGCTTGAACAGTCCCTGGCGGCCGGAGGAAATGTCTCCACCCTGGAAAAAGAGCTCGCCCATTACGAAAAATTGCAGGCAAGACTCAAAGAAGACAAACGTTTGCTCAAAATTCTCTTGCAGCAAGCTGAAGAAGCCAGATTTAAGGAGATGTCCGTAGCTGTGGCTTTTGCAGTGCTCGGCACGGTTCTGAGCCTCAAAGGTAAGCACGTTCCGACAGCCAAACGATCGCACACAACTCCTGTACCCGCCGTATTGGTTGCCAAAATCGCAGGTTCTGGCCAAGCACCAAATTTGGTGTGCTTGGGCAAAGATAACCGCTGGTATGTCGTCGCCATTAGCGATGTCGCTAGCCTGCACGCCGAATTACCCCGCTTGAGCGTTGCAGATACCTTGAACCCGCCGCCGGAAATGCCCCTGAGACTCGGCCAGTGCCGCTTGGGAACTGAAGAAACTGCTTCAATTGCTGCATCGATCCCACAATTGCCGACACCAGAACCCAGCCCAGAGGCGATCGAGCAACTGCAGAAAATCGCAGCCGTAGAAGCTAAGCTAGAAATTCACCCGGTTCTAGAATGGGGCAATCCCGGTACTTTGCTCAAACGCCAGCGCCGCCGAGAAGAATTGAAAAAAGAAGTTCGCAAAAGCGAACAAGACTTAGAAAAGCAGCGAGCTCGCTACTGGGAGCAATTTCTCAATTTAATCGACATCTTGCTGAATTTCGGCTGCTTGGAAAGAGTAGTTTCGGCAACTGGAAACCGAGATGACTCCTCCGACAGGTTAGTGCCCACAGTCTTGGGCCAAGCTTGCGCCGCCATTCGTGGCGATAATGAACTGTGGCTGGGTTTGTCCCTAATGTCTGCGGAGTTTGATGAACTCGACCCCCACCACCTCGCTGCTGCTTGCGCGGCTTTAGTTACAGAAGTTTCCAGGCCCGACAGTTGGACTCACTACTCGCTGTCGCCGGAAGTTTTGGCACCTTTGGACAATCTGCAAAAAGGCTTGCGTCGCCGATTGTTTCAAGTTCAGTACCGCCACGAAGCTGCGATCCCGATTTGGCTGGAACGGGATTTAGTGACTTTAGTCGAACAGTGGGCTCTGGGCGTGGAATGGCTGGAACTGATTAGCCATACGAGTTTGGATGAAGGGGATGTGGTGCGGATTTTGCGCCGGACTTTGGATTTCTTGTCTCAGATTCCTCATGTTCCTCATGTTTCGGATGCTTTGCGGAAAAATGCTTGTCGGGCGATGCAGTTAATCGATAGATTCCCGGTGAATGAAGCTGCAAGTTAGAAAAGTGTTGACTGTTGACTGTTGACTGTTGACAGTTGGCTGTGTGGCATCTAAATTGTATTTTTGGTTTTTCAACCCAAATGCACCCAGGTTTTAATCTAAAATCGTTTCCGGTTGCATCGGTATTGTTCAAATGCCCAAACAGTCAACAGTCAACAGTCAACAGTCAACAGTCATGAGGAATAGATCCCGATTTAAATCCAAAATCCAAAATCCAAAATCCAAAATCCAAAATCTAAAATCTAAAATCCAAAATCTAAAATCTAAAATCGCTCGATCGCACTTTTTCCTGATTCAGGTTGCAGGGCAGGATAGAAAATTATATGGTGCGGATTGATCGCTCGCTCTTAATTGTTATTGAATTTTTGCCTAGCGGCGTGGTGGGTATTTCTCGTATTTATGCAACAAATCAAAAAGCCTTATCAAATGCCTGATGCCTGCTCCCAGGCTCAAAGAATTCGCTTTTTCACTTTCTTGCAAAGAGTCTTAATTGGAACTCTAGCGAGTACATTACTCAATCTCTTCATCCTATTTCCCTCTCCGAGTTTCGCAGAAGTAGTTCTGGGCGTTGTTCGCAGTTCCGAGAATTCTCCCGACTGGGTAAAGATTACCACGCGCCTCTGGGAAAGCGGCATTGCTTACAAACCAATCAATCTCGAAGAAATCAAAAGTACGGCGGATTTAACAGGCGTTAACGTGCTGTTTTTGCCCAATATTGAAACTTTGAGTCCGACGCAAATTAAAGTTTTAGAAGCTTGGGCATCCCAGGGCGGCCGCTTGATTGCTTCGGGCCCCGTCGGTCGCAGTTCCCCGGCTTTGGTGCGCCAATCTTTGCGATCGCTCCTTGGGGCCTATTGGGCTTTTCCGTTAACCCAACCCGCGACCCCGCAACCGCGCAGCCGCTGTCGGGATCTGGCTTGCACTACTTCTAGCAGTTGGGTGCCACCAGAACAAAAAAATGCCTCAGTCCAAGGCGGTGTCTTGATTCCGGCTGATGCGAACAGTCAAACTATTGCTACTTGGAAAGATAGTTCCGGTTCCTCCGCAGCCATCGCCACGGATCGCGCTACCTATCTCGGCTGGCGCTGGGGTAGCGACGGTTCGGCAAATGTAGATAAGGCTTGGCTGCAAGCCTCGATCGCCCGCTGGGGAGGCACAATCGCTTCTGGGCCCTCCGCGCCGCCCAGTGCTGCCGCGACCCCACTGCCAACTCCCCCCTCAAGAGTCACTAGAAACACCCCTAGTTTGCCGCGTACTACCCCGCTGAGCCGACTTTCTCCCTCTGGCTCGCTTTCCGATCCTGTTCCTGCAACTTTTACAGACCCTTCTGATCAGTCGGCGCCGGCGGGTTTGGACGTGCAGCCAAATTCCAATAAGCCGATCGTCAGCATTGAAGCGTACTTGATGCGCCAAGAACTCACTAACCTCCTCGGCAGGTTTGAAAGCGCCCTGACAGCATCTAATTCAGCCAATACCGCCATCAATCTCAATGCTGCTACCTCCCCTCAACTGGTGGCGGCAGAACAGGGCGGAGGCGGGCAGGCAACCAGCCGCCCCCCTGTTCTGCAAGCGATCAGGGGGCGGGCGATCGCCCAAGCGCGGCAGGTTTTGCAAACTTTCGACCAACTCCTGCAAGAGCAAAACTACGCGGAGGCGAGATCGCAGTGGGTGGAAGCGCGGCAGTTGCTGTGGGAAAATTACCCGAAGGAAGGACAGCGCGTTGGGGCGGAAATTCGCGCGGTTTGGCTCGATCGCGGGACGATCGTCGCAGCACGATCTGAACAGGGTTTGGCGGCAGTGTTCGATCGACTCGCCGCCGCCGGTATCAATACAGTTTTCTTTGAAACTTTGAATGCCGGATATACCATTTATCCCAGTCAAGTTGCACCGCAACAAAATCCCCTGACTGTTGGCTGGGACCCGCTGGCATCGGCAGTTAAATTAGCTCACGAGCGAGGCATGGAACTGCACGCTTGGGTTTGGGTTTTTGCCACAGGAAATAAGCGCCACAATACTTTAATTGGCCAGCCTAGTTCTTATCCAGGCCCGGTGCTTTCCGCCCATCCACAGTGGGCTAATATTGACAATAAAGGACGCACGCAAAATCCTAACGATGGTAAATTTTATCTCGATCCGGCGAACCCGGAAGCGCGGAATTATTTGCTACAAATTGTCAGCGAAATTGCCAATAACTACAAAGTAGATGGGGTGCAATTAGACTATATTCGCTATCCTTTTCAAGATGACAATGCGAATTTTACTTACGGTTACGGTATTGCGGCGAGGCAGCAATTTAGGCAGTTGACTGGTGCTGATCCGGTGAATATTTCCCCCAGGAACGGCAGTTTATGGCGGCAGTGGGTTGAGTTTAAAACTAATCAAATTAATAGTTTTGTAGCTGAAGTTTCTCAGCTTTTGCGCCAGAATTATCCGCGCACAATTCTGTCGGTGGCGGTGTTTCCACACCCGGAAAGTCAGCGGATTTACAAAATTCAGCAAAATTGGGAAGTTTGGGCTCGTCAGGGCATTGTAGATTTGATTGTGCCGATGACTTATGCTTTGGATACGAACCGACTTCAGCGCATCACCGAACCGCTGGTAAAGGAACAAATTCTGGGTTCGGCTTTGATTTCTCCCTCGGTTAAGTTGTTGACTCTCCCGGAAGTTGTGGCGATCGACCAAATTCAAGCTTTGCGCGATTTGCCGACTGGGGGCTATGCTATTTTTGCGGTGGAAAGTATCAGCAGCGGGATGCAGGGCTTTTTTAACCGCACTCAAGGCACCCCAGTGCGTTCCACTTCTGCTGCAGAGCCGATTCCTTACCGACAGCCGTTTGCGGCGGCGGCTTCGCGGTATACTGCTCTCAAGCAGGAATGGAGTTTTTTGTTGGCTAACAATCAGTTGCGGGTGTCGGAATCTGAACTGAAAGTTTTGCAAAGTCGAGCCGATGAATTGGCGCAAGCTTTGAGCAAGTTGGCGGCAAATCCTTCTAGAGAAAGTTTAGCAACTGCTAAAAGATTGTTGGGGAGTTTTCAATCTCAATTTCAATCTTCGATGCGCTTGCATTCTGCCGAAAATAGCTATCAAGTGCAAACTTGGCAAAATCGTTTGGAGAGTTTGGATATGCTTTTACGTTACGGCGAAAGGATGGAGTTGAATCGCAGGTAAATACAGATTTTTCGGGTGTGTGCTGCTGTGGATAGTGCGATCGTGCTAACATTTGGGCGATCGTACTCTAATTAAGTTAGTTCGCGCTCCACGGGTAATCCTCACCTTGTTTTTTTCACAGCAATACTTCGTTCGATCCCGCAGATGCAGTAGAAAACCCGGTGTTTGAGCCAAGCAGAAACCCGCTGTCTTGGGTCGGAGTGCGATCGCGAACTTTAAGTTTGTAAGTAGGTCATCGCCAAATAACCATAGTATCTTATCAGGGAGGGTTGAGTTAAGATCCACGATCGAAGCGAGTAGATGAGTCCTCTCACCCGCCCGAACCATGTAATGTTTATTTGCACCTACTTACTTAGTGAGGACGGAAGTCCTCAAAACTCTTAAACGTCGAACTCAAACAATTTGATAATGAGTGATATCGTTTCCCGTTGCATCGGATAAGAGTCAACCATTGAGTTTTTCGACACCAAGTCAACAGTCAACAGTCAACAGTCAACCATTGAGTTTTTCGACACCAAGTCAACAGTCAACACTCAACAGTCAACAGTCAACCATTGAGTTTTTCGACACCAAGTCAACAGTCAACAGTCAACAGTCAACAGTCAACAGTCAAGCATTGAGTTTTTCGACACCAAGTCAACAGTCAACAGTCAACAGTCAACAGTCAACAGTCAACAGTCATGTATGAGTGCAACCGGAAGTGATATGATTAACCGGGTTTGATATGACTCGCTGGTCTATCCCTCTAAGATTATAAAATCTACTAATTTCAACTGCCCATTTAAATTACTTTTAGGACGAAAATGTTTCCTAAACCCCTCAATCGTTTGGCTACAAAATTTATCGGCAAAGCTCCATTACAAACCGTGCTAGTGGTTCCTTTTTTAGTGCAAATTGTCGGCACGGTAGGAGTTGTAGGTTGGCTATCTTTCCAAAACGGTCAGCGGGCAGTCAACGATGTTGCCGCTCAGTTGCGGGGAGAAATTAGCGATCGCATCAAAGACCGCATGGAAAATTATATGTCAATTCCTCACATTGTCAATCACCTGAACGTTCAAGGCATAAAACTGGGGCAGTTGAACCTAGAACAAAAGCAAAAACTAGAACATCATTTCCTCGAACAAATTCAATATTTTGATTCTATCAGCATCATTTACACAGGCAAAGAAAATGGAGAACACTCTGGAGCAATCCGCACTAAAAATGGGATTTTGATATCGGCGGCTGACAGCTCTACTGGCAATAAGTTAGCTCGATATACTGCGGACTCTCAGGGAAACCGCGTTCAATTAGTGCAAATTTCACCCAATATTTACGACCCGCGAACTCGCCCTTGGTACATAGCTGCCGCTGCGGCAAAAAAACCTATTTGGACTCCAATTTATACGGATTTTTTGACGAGGGAACTGGCAATTACTGCAGCTTTGCCTATCTACGACGACGCTGGCCAATTGTTAGGAGTAGCTGGCAGCGATTTGCTCTTTTCCCGAATCAAAGAATTTCTGGTTAGCCTCAAAATTGGCAAATCAGGACAAACTTTTGTCATGGAGCGATCGGGGATGTTAATTGCTACTTCAACGGCGAGTCCAGAATTCGTGGTGGAAGGTAAAGAAACAAGGCGCATTAAAGCTTCAGAAAGCGAGAATCCGGTAATTCGCCAAACTGCACAACATTTAGATAAATTCTACGACAGCTTAACTAAAATCAATATTTCTCAACAACTTACTTTTGATATTGATGGCAAGCGAAATTTTATTCAGGTAGCTCCTTTTAAAGACGATCGAGGGTTGGATTGGCTGATTGTAGTAGTTGTACCAGAGTCTGACTTTATGGAGCAAATTAACCTCAACACGCGCACGACTTTTTTACTGTCGCTTGCAGCATTGATGGGGGCGACAATTCTGGGGATTCTTACTGCTAAATGGGTAGTTCAGCCGATTTTAAGATTGAATGCGGCGGCGAAAGCTTTGGCACGGAATGAATGGGATACAAAGCTCACTCTGAATCGCGAAGATGAACTCGGAGAACTTGCCACTGCTTTTAACAGTATGGCCGAGCAATTGCAGCATTCATTTACTTCTCTGTCGGAAAGCGAAAACCGAGTCCAACAATTTTTTAATGCCGTACCGCTAGGGATTTTTATTGCAGATTCCAAAGGTCAACCTTACTACATTAATCCTACCGGAGAGCAACTTTTATCTCAAGGAATTGTCCCAGCCGATTCCGAAAGTTTACGTCAATCCTACCGAGTTTATTTAGCGGGTACTCAGGAAATTTACCCGGCGGAACGCGACCCAATTTTAAATGCTTTGCAGGGTAAAAGTGTAACTGTTGATGACATTGAAATCTCCTCGACTGACAAAACTGTTCCCCTGCAAGTTTGGGGAACTCCTATTTATGACGCTCAAGGAAATATTATCTACGGGATGTGCGCTTTTCAAGATATTACAGAACGCAAACTAGCGGAGAAATTATTAAAGGAATACAACGACAATTTAGCAGTGCAAGTTGCAGAACGTACCGCCGATCTTGCCAAGGCAAAAGAAAAGTTTTCTAAAGCTTTCCGTTTAAGTCCTAATGCAATTACCCTGACTCGAATCAGCGATGGTCGCCACATAGAAGCCAATGAGAGCTTTTGTCGGATGATGGGGTACAGTCACGAAGAAATTATTGGAAAAACAGCGGTAGAGCTAAATTTTTGGGCGAGTTTGGGAGAGCGCGATCGCATGATTCAAATGTTAAAAAATAAGACTGCTCTTCACAATTATGAGCTGAGGTTTCGCAATAAAAATGGTACAGAAAGAACGGCACTGCTGTCGATAGAAACCATTGATATTGACGGAGAAGCTTGTTTTTTGTCGATTTCTAGCGATATTACCGAGCGCCAAAAAGCAGAAACTGCCCTCCGGGAAGCAGAAGAAAAGTACCGCAACATTTATGAAAATGCTTTGAATGGAATTTTTCAAACTGCTATTGACGGGAAATACATCAGCGCTAACCCCGCTTTAGCTAACATCTATGGTTACGACTCGCCTGCAGATTTAATAGCAGCACAGCCGAATTTCAATAACCAGCTTTACGTGAAACCCAACCGCCGCGACGAATTTGCAGCGCTGATGAACGAGTACGGGATACTATCAAACTTTGAATCGGAAATTTACCGCAAAGATGGCAGCATAATCTGGATTTCGGAAAATTGTCGCGCTGCTTGCGATGAAGCAGGAAATCTACTTTACTACGAAGGTTTTATTAAAGATATTACTGATAACAAACAAGCGGAAATCAAACTGCAGCAGGCGAAAGAAGCGGCCGAAGCAGCCAACAAAGCGAAGAGTACCTTTCTCGCCAATATGAGCCACGAATTGCGATCGCCCCTGAACGCGGTCATCGGCTTTGCTCAAGTCATGATCCGCAGTAAAACTTTGTCTCATGAACATCAAGAAGATGTCGGAATTATCCTGCGGAGTGGCGAACATTTACTGGCTTTGATTAACCAAGTTTTAGACTTGTCAAAAATCGAAGCCGGACGCACGACGATTAATGAAAAAAGCTTCAATTTGTACCAACTAATCGACGATTTAGAAGATATGTTTGCGCTCAAAGCTGAGCAAAAAGGTTTGCAATTAATCTTCGACAGAGACGCAGAAGTTCCCAATTACATTTGTACGGATGAAGTTAAATTGCGGCAAGTGTTAATTAATTTGCTCAATAATGCAATTAAATTTACTTCAGAAGGGGGAGTGTCGATGCAAGTCAAAGGAGGAAGGCGGAATATACATAAAAACAGCACTGACCAATTGCCCGGCCGCTACTGGCTGCATTTTGAAGTTCAAGATACTGGTGGAGGCATTGCTGCTGAGGAAATCCATCAGTTGTTTGAAGCATTCGTGCAGACGAAAACAGGTAAAGATTCTCAGGAAGGAACTGGTTTAGGTTTAGCTATTAGCCGCCAGTTCGTGCAATTAATGGGAGGTGAAATTACTGTTAGCAGCGAGATCGGAAAGGGTGCAGTATTTCAGTTTGACATCCAAGTTCATCTGGTTGAAGCTAGTGATATTGAAAGCAAAAAAACTCAACCTCGAGTTGTTGCCCTGGAACCGAATCAGCCGAGTTATCGCTTGCTAATTGTGGACGACAAACCTTTGAACCGCCAACTGTTGGTAAAACTCCTGAGTCCACTCGGATTTGAGTTGAGAGAAGCGAGTAACGGTAAAGAAGCGGTTGATATTTTTATGGAGTGGGAACCGCATCTGATTTGGATGGACATGAGAATGCCTGTCATGGACGGCTATGAGGCAACGAAACAGATTAAAACTACAACTGGCGGGCAAGCAACGGCGATTGTGGCCCTAACTGCTAGCGTTTTGGAGGAAGAACGGGCGGTGATTCTTTCGGCGGGTTGCGATGATTTTATGCGGAAACCGTTCCGAGAGGAGGATATCTTTGTGGCAATGGGAAAACATTTAGGAGTACGCTATATTTATGAAGATCCAACAGCAGTCAGTGGCGCAGGTTTAGGGGAGCCAAGTCAGGATGTGCTGACACCGGAGGCTTTCGCCTCTCTTTCTCCAGACTGGATGGCCCAATTCAAGCAAAGTATTTTGAGTGTGGACATGGAGGCGATCGCGACTTCGATCGCACAAATCGGCACTGTCAATCCCTCTCTTGCGGCCAAGCTTCAAGATTGCATTAATAATTTTGAATATGACAGAATTTTGAACATAATCGAGTTCAGCGAGAAACAGTAAATACCCGATGACTTCAACTTTACCTAAAACCAATCGAGCTAATATTTTAGTAGTGGACGATACCCCAGAAAACCTGCGGCTGCTGACAGGAATTTTGAGCGAAAAAGGCTATCAAGTTCGCCCGGTACCCAATGGCAAGCTAGCATTGTCTGCAGCTCAAAAAATACCCCCGGATCTAGTGCTGCTGGATATTATGATGCCGGAAATGGACGGCTATCAAGTTTGCCAGCAACTCAAAGCTTCTGAAATAACCAAAGACATTCCTGTTATTTTTATTAGTGCGATCAATGACGTGCTGGATAAAGTTAAAGCTTTTGCAGTTGGCGGAGTTGACTTTATTACTAAACCGTTTCAGGTTGAAGAAGTTTTAGCCCGGATAGAAACTCATTTAAAAATTTGCTCACTGCAACAAACTTTGCAAGAGAAAAATCAAGATTTAGCAACGGCGCTTCACCAACTGCAAGCCACCCAAGAGCATTTGATTCAATCGGAAAAAATGGCAGCCCTGGGACAACTGATTGCCGGCCTTGCCCACGAAATCAATACCCCCCTAGGCATTATAGGTTCCTCTATTAATAATATAGCTAATTTTTCTGACGAGTTTTTAGAAAAATTTCCGGAAATTTATCAACAACTTTCTGAGGAAAGCAAAGCTTATTTTTTAGCTTTACTCTACAGAGCCACCCATCAAGAAGTTTTATTCACAAGCAGAGAAAAGCGCAAATTTAAGCAGCAGTTGACGGCGGATTTGAGTGCAGAATCTGTTGAAAACGCCGAGGAAATTGCGGATACTTTAGTTGACATGGAAATCTACGAAAAAATAGAAGAGTTTTTGCCGCTTTTCAAATCGCCGGATTGGGAAGTAGTTTTAAATAGTGCTTACCAGTTTGCGAGCTTTAAAAAAAGTATTAGCCTGATCCAAAGAGCAACAGCGAAGTCGGGAAAAGTAGTATTTGCCTTAAAAACCTACGCTCATTTTGATAGCAAACCAGAAAAAGTCCAGGCGAACTTGCACGATGGCATTGAAACGGTGTTAACGCTTTATCAAAATCAACTGAAACACGGTATAGAAGTCGTTAAAAATTATGGAGATTTACCCCAAATTATGTGCTATCCCGATGATTTAAATCAAGTTTGGACTAATCTCGTTCATAATGCCCTGCAAGCAATGGATTATAAAGGTATTTTGACAATTGAAACTCGGCAGCAAGAGGAAAATATTTTCCTCAAGTTTACTGATAACGGTAAAGGTATTCCCTCAGAAGTTATTCCCAAAATTTTTCAGCCCTTTTTTACGACTAAATCTGCGGGCGAAGGTAGCGGTTTGGGATTGGATATTGTAAGAAAAATTGTGGAAAAACACCAAGGCACAATTGCTGTAGATTCTGTACCGGGGCAGACAACTTTTACAGTCTCGCTGCCAATTTATTAAACAAAACTTACCTGCAGGAGGCTGATTCCCTCTGACGGAAAGCATCCAGGATGCAAGCCCCCGGATTCATCCGTCCAGAAATAAAAAACCTGTATCCGATAAACAAACGCCCGAATTTATCTCGCGCAAGTCAATGCTTCAATTCTTTAATCTAAAATCTAAAATCTAAAATCGATTGACACTCGTCGCTGTCTCGCTGACAAATACAAGATTTATTACGAGAAACTGGGTTGATCTTCCGAAGTCCTATTAAAATAAGATAGGGAACAGATATCCTGCATCCTTGCCCGAAATCAATAACGTAAAAGCACGCTATGTCGGTAAACCTACTAAAATTCAAGCAGAGAGGAAAAGATGAATAAGCCTGTAATTCTTTGCGTTGACGATGAACCCGATATCTTGAATACTCTCAAGATGCAGCTAAAAAATGAATTTAAAAATGATTACTTTTATGAATTAGCTGAAAGTGGTGATGAAGCTTTAGATTTACTTGAGAATTTTCAAGAAGAAGAAGATCAAGTGATTGTAGTTGTTTCTGATTGGCTGATGCCGGGAATTAAAGGTGACGAACTTTTAATTAAAGTTCACCAAAAATATCCTAAAATTATTAAGGTGATGTTGACGGGTCAAGCGGATGCTGCGGCAGTTCAGCGGGCAGTAGAAGAAGCAGATTTATACTGTTGTTTGTACAAACCCTGGCAAAGCAAAGACTTAATAGAGACTATAAAATCGGGGCTGGCTAATTTATGAAAAAACCTGTGATTGTTTGTATTGATGATGAACCTGACGTTTTGAACAGTTTAAAGATTGAACTGAAAAAGGCGATCGGCGATCGGTGTATAATTGAAACCGCTGAAGGGGGGGCTGATGCTTTAGAGTTGCTGGCCGATTTGCAGGCCGATGAATACGAGATTGCTTTGGTGCTTTCCGATTATATTATGCCGGATATTAAAGGGGATGAACTGCTCAGAAAAATTCACGAAAGCTCGCCGGAGACGCTGACCATTATGCTAACGGGGCAAGCTGATTTGGAAGCCCTGAGCAATGCTATCAAGTATGCTAAATTGTACCGTTATATCCCTAAACCTTGGCAAAATGAAGACTTAAAATTAACGGTAGTGGAAGCAGTTCACAGTTATTTGCAAGATCAAAAGTTAACAGATGAAATTCATAAGCGCCAAGAAGTAAACGAGGAGTTAAAGCTAGCAAATGAGGCGCTGTCTGCGAGTGAAAGCCGCCTGAGTCAATTTTTAGAAGCTTTGCCAGTGGGGGTATCTGTTTATCATCCCGACGGCTCGATCGCCTATTTCAACCAGACAGCGCGGGATTTGCTGGGTGCAGACATTATCCCGGAAAGCACTGCGGAACAATTAGCTGCTACTTATCAACTTTATGTTGCCAATACTGATGAGCTTTACCCGCCGGATAATCTGCCAATTTTGCGTGCACTGAAAGGAGAATTTGTCAAGGTTGATGATGTAGAAATCCGTCAAGATGGCAAAAGAATTGCGATCGAGATCAATACCACGCCGATTTTTGACGCTAGCGGAAATATTGTTTATGCGATCGCAGCTTTTCAAGATATTAGCGATCGCAAACAAGCCGAAAAAATACTAGCAGATTACCACCACACCTTAGAAGCCCAAATTGACGAACGCACAGAACAACTGCAACAAGCCGCATTAGCTGCTGAAGCAGCAAACAAAGCTAAAAGCACGTTTCTGGCCAATATGAGCCACGAGTTACGCACCCCTCTCAATTCCATACTCGGGTTCGCGCAAATCATGGAACCCAGCCCGAATCTTACTGTCGAAAACCGAGAAAATATGAGAATTATTCGCCGTAGTGGCGAACACTTGCTTAGCTTGATCAATGAAGTCTTAGACTTGTCAAAAATCGAAGCGGGGCAGATGACGCTCGACCCGAAAAATTTCGACCTCTACCGCTTGCTTGACGATTTGCAAGATATGTTTCAACTGCGGGTAGAGAATCAAGAATTGCAGTTGCGTTTCCAGCGCGATGCTGACGTTCCCCAGTACGTGCGAACCGATGATATTAAACTGCGGCAAGTGCTGATTAATCTTCTGAGTAATGCGATTAAGTTTACGCAAAGAGGCGAAATAATCTTAAGAGTTATAAAGTTAGAAAAATCGGGATTTCTGGATTTATTGGAGAGTCCCACAGCTTGCTTTGATACCACAAGAAGCATTCGGGATTTTTCGAGAAGTAGCAGTAATTCTGCAACCGTTGAATGGAGGGATGAGACGGAGGATTTAACTGTGCCAGGTTTTTTCCTTCTCTTTGAAATTGAAGATACAGGAGTGGGCATTGCTTCGGAAGAATTGGGCAATATTTTTAAGGCATTTGTGCAAACCGCTTCCGGTCAAAAGATTCAGAAAGGCACGGGCTTAGGATTGAATATCAGCCGTCAATTTGTCCGCCTGATGGGAGGAGAAATTGTCGTAGAAAGTCAACTGGAACTCGGCACCACTTTTAAATTTGAAATTCCCGTCGGTGCGGTTTATGCTGCTGATCTTCCCGCTCCGCAACTTAACCGCGAAGTTACTGGGTTGAAACCCAATCAACCGTGCTACCGGATTTTAATTGTGGACGATCGCGAAGACAACCGCCAACTTTTAGTCAAAATGCTTTCTCCTTTAGGTTTTGGGGTGGAACAAGCCACCAACGGCCAGGAAGCAATAGAAATGTGGGAAAATTGGCATCCGCACTTAATTTTGATGGATGTGCGAATGCCAGTAATGGACGGCTACGAAGCTACTAAACAAATTAAGGCTAGAATCAAGCAGAGAGAGGAAGAGCAGCAAGGAAAGGGGGAAAGGAATATTTCCCATCCCGACTCCCCGATTCCAAAGATTATTGCTTTGACAGCTAGTACAATTGAAGGGAGGCAAGCGTTTGCTTTATTGGTCGGCTGCGACGATTTTATTAGCAAACCTTTCCGCAAAACAGATATATTTGATACCCTCACCAAACATTTGGGGGTGAAGTATCTCTATTCTAACTCAACGGACTTTATCTCAATAGGCGATCGAAATAATTTATCAGACTCCCTCCCTAATGCTGCGCTTGCTTATTTAGCTACACTTCCTGCAGAATGGATAGACAACATGAAGCAGGTAATCCGCAGTGCTGATTTTGACTTAATTGTCAGGACAATCGACGAAATAAGGGAGCCTCATCCTGAATTGGCGGAAATCCTCCAGGGTCATCTCGATAATTTTGATTACCAGAAAATTCTCAATTTAATTGCCGAGGCGGAGGACTCAGATAATGCAGATGAAGGCGGAACAAACTGAAAACTATCAAGCGGATATTTTAGTAGTTGACGATACGCCAGATAATCTGCGTTTGTTGATTAGAATATTGCAAAAAAATGGCTATAAAGTTCGACCTGTTACTAATGGTTTTTCGGCTTTAGATGCTATTCAATCGAGCGCACCAGATTTGATTTTACTCGATATTATGATGCCGGATATTGACGGCTACCAACTATGTAAAAAATTAAAATCACAATCGGAATTTAGGGAAATTCCCATCATTTTTCTCAGCGCGCTAGAAGAAGGAATAAATAAAGCAAAAGCTTTTGAAGTGGGCGGAGCGGATTATATCACCAAACCTTTTCAGGTGAAAGAAGTATTGGCGCGAGTGAGCAATCAACTTACTGTGCGTTCATTGCAAATGCAATTGCAAGAAAAAAATCAAAAGTTGACAGATCAAAATATCCAGTTGCACCAGGAAATAGCTGAGCGCCGCCAGGTGGAAATGGAAACGAGATTGCTGCTGCAGGCAACTCAAGCTATTAGCAAATCTGAGGATTTTGAGTCTGCTATAGATGTGATTTTAGGTTTAATTTGCCAAACAATTGAATGGAATCTGGGCGAAGCTTGGATTCCTTGCAGTGAGGGCGTTTTAAAAAGCGCGACAGGCAGGTACGTCAGCGACTCCAGTTTTGCCCAATTCCGACAGACAAGTTGGCAGTTAACTTTTGCTCCCGGTGTGGGACTCCAGGGGAGGATTTGGCAGTCGCAGCAGTCTGAATGGATCGAGGATGTTTCTACTGCACCGGAACAAGTTTTTTTACGGTCGGAAATTGCGGCCGCTGTGGGATTGAAAGCGGCTTTTGGGGTGCCAATTTTGGCGGACAATCAAGTGTTAGCTATTTTGATTTTTTATCGCGAAAAAGTTCTGAAAGGTCAACCGCGCTTGTTGGAATTAGTGAGTGCGGTTGCTACGCAGCTAGGTTCGCTAATTCAGCGGAAACAAGCTGAGGCAGCACTGAAATTGCAGCAAGAGCAAACAGAGAAATTGCTGCTGAATATTTTACCGAAACCTATTGCCGATCGCTTGCAAAAAGAGCAAAAGTTGATAGCGGACCATTTTGATGAGGTGAGCGTCTTGTTTGCTGATTTGGTGGGTTTTACAGAGTTCTCGGCTCACAAAAGTCCGACGCAGTTGGTAGAAATTTTGAACGGGATTTTCTCGGAGTTCGATAGGTTGTCTGAATTGCACGGGTTGGAAAAGATTAAGACGATTGGGGATGCTTACATGGTGGTTGGGGGTTTGCCGACGCCGCGGGAGGATCATTCTGAGGCGATCGCACTTTTGGCTTTGGAGATGCAGGCAGCTTTGGGGAGGTTTAATGCCAAAATGGGAGAAAATTTTCAATTGAGGCTCGGAATTCACAGCGGTTCGGTGGTGGCTGGAATTATTGGGATTAGTAAATTTAGCTATGATTTGTGGGGGGATACTGTTAATGTTGCTTCACGCATGGAGTCGAATGGATTGCCTGGTAAAATTCAAGTTACGGCGGCGACTTACGAGCGTTTGAAAGAGCAGTTTGTTTTGGAAGAACGGGGTCATATCCCGGTTAAAGGTAAAGGAAGAATGCTGACTTACTGGTTAATTGAAGAACAAAAAAAATCTTTTTAAATTTTAGAGGTCAATTTCAATTAATATGAAAAAGAGACCAAATCTGGGTTTGCCATCCCCTTTATGATTTGGCGGTTGAAACCGCTACTATACAAACGAAGTCTGCCTAAGCGCTGACGCGCAGGCTTCGCCCACGCAGACTAAGAAATAAAGGGGGTATTTAAGCCGGATTTGGTATTATATCCAACTTGCACTTTCAGGAGGGCTAATCCTTTGCAAACAGTTGAAACAAAATCGCCGACAGCGTTGAAAAGAGTCCTAGTTATTTTAATATCACTGCTAGCAGTAGCGGTACTGTCGATCGCTACTTTTATCGCTATACCCGGAGAAAAAACAATGTTTGCTGGAACCAGACCTGCCAATATCGGGATTCAGTCAGGAAAACTCACAGCGTGCCCGAGTTCCCCCAACTGCGTCAGCAGCTTCAGTCAAGATGCCGAACACAAAATTGATCCTTTGGCTTACACTTCGTCGGCTGCTGAAGCGATGGCCAAGCTCAAAGGGGCGATCGAGTCCTATGGCAAAACTAAAATTATCACGGCAACTGATAATTACCTCTATGCCGAGTTCACCAGTGCTTTGATGGGGTTTGTTGATGACGTTGAATTTTTGGTAGATGATGCAGCAAAAGTCATCCACGTGCGATCGGCTTCGCGTCTGGGACAGTCGGATTTGGGAGTTAACCGCAGTCGGATAGAAGCTATCAGAACTCAATTCAATCAACTCTGAACTTAAAATTTCTAGCTTTCGGGAAGCCCCTCTCCTGCAATATGAGGGGCTTTGATTGGTGTTTATTACTATATAATGATGATTTTTTACCATCTCGTTAACAATTATTAACAGTAGACACAGAACAAAGGAGTGTCCAGCAGGGGGAGTAGGACACCGCAATGCCGTGTTCCTACGGTTGGCTTTGAGTTTTAATAGTTGTTATAAGGTTGACGATTGTATAGTTTTACAATCTTTAAAATAGCTGAGCGCGCTAGCACAGAAGCAGAGATGCCGTAGTATTCCTCTAGGATTAAACAACCTAAATTATACACTTCTGACTTTAGGGAGAGGGAACTGAACGAATTAATTTCTACTATTAATTTAAGTAGAGCAAAGAGGAAAAAACACATGGCACTTCAAAAATTAGCAGACTTTTATCCTAATTATCAGGAAGAAATCTTTGCTGGAGACGACATCAAGGGATTTGATGTTTATGCTGGCGACTCGGATGAAAAAGTAGGCACGGTTTATGACGCTTTGGTTGATGACACAGGTCGTTTCCGCTATCTGGTAATTGATACCGGTATTTGGATTTTTGGCAAAAAAGTATTGTTGCCAATCGGTTCGGCTCGCTTCGACTACGGAGCCCATCGGGTCTACGCAACAGGCCTTCGCAGCAAAGCTCAAGCAGAACAATTGCCGGCTTACAATGAATTAGAATCAATAGATTACGATCGCGAAGAACAGGTAAGAGGCGTTTACCGCAATCAAGAAACTGCCGCTGCAAGCACTGCAACTCCTGCTAGCTACGATCGCAGCAGCTACAGCTACGATATCGATCGCCCCCTCTACGAAACCAACGAACAGCAGCACCAAAATCTCAAGCTTTATGAAGAACGCTTGATTGCCAACAAAAACCGCGCAAAAACAGGCGAAGTAGCAGTTGGCAAGCGCGTGGAAACTGAAACAGCGCGAGCTTCAGTACCCATTGAAAAAGAACGAGTCGTAATCGATCGAGTAACGCCGGTAGAAGCGGGTCGAGTAGTTTCAGTCGGTGAGGCTGACTTCCAATCAGGGGAAGTTGCACGCATGGAAGTCTACGAAGAAACGGCCGACATTCACAAGGAAGCTTTCGTCCGCGAAGAAGTCAACGTCAGAAAAGAAGTTGTTCGCAGCACGGTTGAGGGCGAAGAAACCTTGCGTCGTGAAGAATTAGACGTTAAGACTGAGGGAACTGCGGTTGTAGATAATAAAAATCCAAAGATCTAAACCAACCGCAACAGGTATTGCAGAGGAATTGCGCCTTAATGACATAATTCTGTCACCGCGCAGGTTTGATTGGATTGGTGGCGATCGCGCAATTCCTATGTGAGGGGCGGGGGGGTACAAAACTTGTCGAGTTTTGGCAACGTTTATGCACTTTCCCCGCCTTTACCAATTTCCCCTTACCAATTCATAATAAAAATCCCTAAGCAGGAAAGTTTAAAAAATGAACGGTCAAGCATCAGCAGAAAAGATAGCAACTGCCAAATCAATAACCCGTCTCAACCGGGTGCCTGAAAAGGTCAGAACTAAGCTAAAAAGTTTTACCGTCAAAGACAACCAAGGTCACTTGGTAGGCAAAGTTAAAGATGTATATTTTGATGCTAACGGTCAGTTAAACTTTGTGGTGGCTGGGCTAGGCAGCGAAAACGCACGCATTTTTTTATTAAGTGTTAAGCTGCTCAAAAAAGTCGATTATCACCAAAAAGCGCTGTTTGTAACTATTAATTCGGATCAAGTCGATCTGCTGCCAGTAGTTTCGGCAAATGGCGGGCATCCGTATTTAGAAAATGCCTCAGAACCGGATAGTGAATTTAGCAACAGTGAGTTAACAAATCCCTCAACAGTTATGTCAAATCTAACAGATGCCGATCGCACTGATGCAAATTTGGAGACAGATCAGGATGAGGAAAACTTGGATATTGTCGATCAAGAAGTAATTCGCCTGCTAGAAGAACGATTGGTGATCAATCGCAGCAAGCGCAAAGTCGGCGAAGTGATAGTGCGTAAAGAAATTGAAACTCGGATGGTACAAGTGCCTATCCAGTGGGAAAAGCTGATTGTCGAACAAGTCGGCGACGATCCGAAGGTGTTGGCAGAAATAGATTTAGGCGAGGGAAGCATCACCGGTATAGATTTGACTGAGATTAAGACCGATCGCGAAGAACCGACAGTGAAGGCTGAATTTACCTCTGTGCAGAAAGCTAGCAAAATCTTAAATTCGATCGCCTCTCAACCCCGTCACGGTTGCGTGAAAGTCCGCCTAGAGCTCGTTCTGGAAGACAAGCAACTTGAGGATACTTACCAAAAATGGATGACGGAACACAACTCAGAGAGTTAAAATATTCGTCCTTTTCCGTGTAGATTTTAGCTATTAGCGAGAAACTTCAATCTAACAGGGGACTGTGGCGAGTCGTGCTGGGGAGAAAGTTCACCGCCATCTACTAAGGATCGCGAATTAAATAACTTACAATTTTAATTGTTATTGTGGGATGGGCGTCCCGCCCGTCCAAAAAGGAC